>DASSGC010000652.1:0-6666 GCA_035693765.1 Acidimicrobiales bacterium | reverse complement strand
GTGCGGGTGGTCGAGGTGGAGGGGGCGTGGACCTGCCCCGTGGGCGGGGCCGCGGCAGTCCGGGCCGAGCTCGAGCCGCTCGAGACGGCTCGGCGCGAGGTGACCGGCTTCGCCGCCGGCCGCTGACCCCCGACTAGTCTGGGTCGGTGATCACCGCCATCGTCCTCATCACCGCCGACGTCGACCGCATCCCCGAGGTCGCGCAGGAGATCGCCGACCTCGAGGGCGTCACCGAGGTCTACTCGGTCGCCGGCGACGCCGACCTCATCGCGATGGTGCGCGTCACGCAGCACGAGGACCTCGCCGACGTCATCGCCGACCGGGTCAACAAGGTCGCGGGGGTCACCGGCACCAACACGCACATCGCGTTCCGCACCTACTCCTCGCACGACCTCGAGGCAGCCTTCAGCCTCGGCCTCGAGGGCTGACCCCTCCCACCGAGGCTCACCCGCCGGTCCCGAGCACCGGCTCAGCCGGCGGCGGAGCCCGTGGTCTCGACCCAGAGCGCGAGCAGTTCCCGCGCTGCACCGGAGTCGATCGCCGCCTCCGCACGGTCCATGCCGTCGCGGACCGCAGCGGTGAGGGCCACGCGCGACACCGTGGGCTCGCCGAGACCGGATGCCGTCGCCAGCGCGAGGCCGGCGTTGAGCACCACCGCGTCCCGCACCGGCCCGCGGGCGCCGGCGAGCAGGTCCCGCGCCACCTGGGCGTTGTGCTCGGCGTCCCCGCCGCGCAGGGTCTCGACGGGGCTGCGGTCGAGGCCGAGGTCGGACGGGTCGAGCGTCAACCGGGTCACGGTGCCCTCGCGGACCCACCAGACGGTGGAGGTCGTCGCGAGGGTGAGCTCGTCGAGGCCGTCGTCGCCGCGGAAGACCGCCGCGGCCCGACCGCGCCCCGCGAAGACCCCCGCGATGAGCGGGGCGATCCGCTCGTCGGCGACACCGACCGCGGCGTACGTGGGCTGCGCCGGGTTGGTCAGCGGGCCGAGGGCGTTGAACGCGGTGCCGACGCCGAGGTCGCGGCGCGCGACCGCGGCGTGCCGCATCGAGGGGTGGAAGGCGTTGGCGAAGCAGAAGGTGATCCCGGCGCGGCCCGCCACCTCGGCGACCTGCTGCGGCGTCAGGGTGAGCGACACGCCGAGCGCCTCGAGGACGTCCGCCGACCCCGAGCTCGACGACGCCGCCCGGTTCCCGTGCTTGACGACACGCAACCCGGTGGCCGCGACCACCATGGCGGCCATGGTCGAGATGTTGACCGAGTGCAGGCGATCGCCCCCGGTGCCGACGATGTCGATGGTCGGCCCGGGCACCTCGATGCGGTGCGCGTGCTCGAGCATGACGTCGGCGATGCCGCGCAGCTCCTCGACGGACTCGCCCTTGGCACGCAGCCCGACGAGGAAGCCCGCCAGCTGCACCGGGGTGGCCTCGCCGGTCATGACCTCGGTCATGGCCCAGCGGGCCTGCTCCGCGGAGAGGTCCTCGCGGCGCAGCAGCGCGGCGAGGAGGTCCGGCCAGGTGTGGCCGGTGGTCGACGGGGTCGACACCCGGTCAGCCGACCGCGACCCGGGTGCGCGCGAGGGCCGCGATGGCCTCGGACACGGCGATCGGGTCGAGGGGGTGCGACACGGCCTCGTCGGCGAGCGACCAGCCGGCCAGCCAGCCGTCCTGGGGGCGACCGGTGAGCACGAGGATCGGCGGGCAGCGGAAGATCTCGTTCTTCAGCTGGCGGCACAGGCCCAGCCCCCCGACCTTCCCCGCCTCACCGTCGAGCACGACGACGTCGTGGCCCCCGGCATCCATCGCCTCGATGACCGCCTCGGCCGTCGCGCACTCCCGCCACGAGACGATCTCGACGTCGCGCGCGGGTCGCCGGCCCGCGGCCGCGCGGACCGCGTCGCGGGTGGTGATGTCGTCGCTGTAGAGCAGGACCGACACACGGTGGACGCCGTCGGTCGCCGGGGACTGCTCGGGGCTCCCGGCAGCGTGCGATGAGGTCATGCGGGCATCGTACCGGTGGCTCGACACGCCCTCTGTCGAGGCTTTCGGGGGGTCCTCGCAGCGCGCGTCGCCACTTCCGGCAATAATGTCGCCCGTGGCGACTCACACTGCTTCCCAGACCCGTCCCGCGGGACCCGTTCCGTCGATCCCCGGACAGGGTCCTGCGACCCGCCCCAACATGGTCGCGGTCGGCACCATGGTGTGGTTGTCCAGCGAGCTCATGTTCTTCGCGGCGCTGTTCGCCTTCTACTTCACGATCCGCGGTCACGAGCCGCAGCTGTGGGACGAGCGCACCGCGATGCTCAACGTCCCGTTCGCGCTCGCGAACACGATCGTCCTCGTCGTCTCCTCGGTCTGGTGCCAGCTCGGCGTCCTCCAGGCGGAGAAGGGGATCGTCGCCCGACCGGCCGGCACGCCCCTGTCCAAGGTGGCGGCGTGGGGCATGCGCGAGTGGTACGTCCTGACCTACATCTTCGGGTCGGTCTTCATCGCCGGCCAGGTCTACGAGTACGCCCATCTCGTCATGGAGGGCGTCACGCTCGCCTCCGACCCCTACGGCTCGGTCTTCTACCTCGCCACCGGCTTCCACGGCCTGCACGTGACCGGCGGCCTGATCGCCTTCCTCCTCATCATCGGGCGCACCTTCACGACCCGTCGGTACTCCCACGCGCAGGCCACCGGCGCCGTCGTCACGTCCTACTACTGGCACTTCGTCGACGTCGTCTGGATCGCCCTGTTCATCATGATCTACGTCCTTCAGTAAGTTCTCCCGCACCGGAACCCAACGACCGAACCGCAGACGACGACAGGACAGCACCCGTGAACGCACTGGCAGCCCGCCGCCGGCACCCGGCAGCGATCGCCATCCTGCTCATGATCGGCCTCTTCCTCACGGGCGCGGCCTACGCCGCCGTCGCTCCGAAGCAGGCCGACGCCACGACCCAGGCGCTCCCGGCCCAGTCCGTCGAGGAGGGCAAGGCCCTGTTCCGCGCGAACTGCGCCTCGTGCCACGGCCTGAACGCCGAGGGCCGCCAGACCGGCAACGGGGACAAGATCGCCGGTCCGCCGCTGGCCGGCGTGGGTGCCGCTGCCGTCGACTTCCAGATGGGCACCGGCCGGATGCCGATGGCCGCCCCGGGCGTGCAGGCGCCCCGCGGCGACTCGGTCAAGTTCAGCGACGAGCAGATCGCCTCCATCGGCGCGTACGTCGCGTCCCTCGCCCCCGGCCCCGAGGTCCCGAGCGACGAGGCCGTCGACCCGACCAAGGGCGACCCCGCGCGTGGTGGCGAGCTGTTCCGCGTCAACTGCGCCATGTGCCACAACTTCGCCGGCGCCGGTGGCGCCCTGACCCGCGGCAAGTACGCCCCGGCCCTCGACGGCGTCTCGAGCAAGCACATCTACGAGGCCATGTCGACCGGACCGCAGAACATGCCGGTGTTCAGCGACGCCAACGTCACCCCCGAGACCAAGCGCGACATCATCGCCTTCCTCACCGCGATCGACGAGCAGGAGAACCCGGGCGGAATGGCCCTCGGATCGCTCGGCCCGGTGAGCGAGGGTCTGTTCGCGTGGGTCTTCGGCCTCGGCCTCCTCGTCGCCTGCGCCGTCTGGCTCGGGTCCAAGTCCGCCTAGCCACCCATCCGTCACCACTGACCATCGACGACAGATCGGTATCCCGATGAACGAGCAGGACCCCACCGCCCCCGGCAGCGAGGTGGCCCCGACCAGCGACCACGGCACCGCCGTGCGGCTCGACCAGGGCCACATCGTGGGTGACGGTGGTCTTCCGGAGCGCTTCGTCAACCCGGGCCTGCCGGTGCACGTCCCGCGCGCTGCCGACCTCAGCGAGGATGCCGCTCGCCGTGCCGAGAAGCAGGTCGCCACGCTGTTCTCGATCTCGATCGTCGCCACGCTGCTCTTCATCGTCGCGTACTTCGCGATCGACGTGGACCAGACGGTCTTCGTGCCCGGCATCGGCATGACGAGCGCGTCGCACATCGCCCTCGGCCTCACGATGGCGCTGGGGATGCTCGGCATCGGCCTCGGTGCGGTGCACTGGGCCAAGACCCTCATGCCCGACGAGGAGATGGTCGAGGAGCGGCACCCGCTGCGCGCCTCCGACGAGTCGCGTGACCGCGTCGTGCAGGTGATGGCCGAGGGTGGCCAGGACGCCCAGATCACCCGCCGCCCGCTCATCAAGTACACCCTGGGTGGGGCGCTGGGCCTCTTCGCGGTCCCGCTCGTGCTCCAGGTCGCCGGGAGCCTCGGCCCGATGCCGCAGAAGAGCCTGTCGCTGACGTTCTGGAACGGTGGCCCCAGCGGCCCCGGCGAGGAGCCCACCTTCACGCCCATGCGCCTCATGCGCGATCCCGAGAACACCCCGATCCGCGCCGACGACGTGACGCTCGGGTCGGTGTTCCACGTGCTGCCCGAGGGCCTGCTCGAGCTCGAGCACGGCGTGCTCGAGGAGAAGGCCAAGGCCGCGGTCATCCTCATCCGCCTCGACCCCGAGCTCATCGAGTCCCAGAAGCAGCGTGACTGGGGCTTCCAGGGCATCGTCGCCTACTCCAAGATCTGCACGCACGTCGGCTGCCCCGTCGGTCTCTACGAGCAGCAGACGCACCACCTCCTGTGCCCCTGTCACCAGTCGACCTTCGACGTGACGCAGGACTGCAAGGTGATCTTCGGCCCGGCCAAGCGCCCGCTTCCCCAGCTGCAGATCACCGTCGACGACGAGGGCTACCTCGTCTCCGCAGCGCCGTTCGCGGAAGCGGTCGGCCCGAGCTTCTGGGAGCGTGGCTGATGAGCACGACCGCCCGACACGCCCGACCCGCTGACGCCCTGCGCGACGGGGACCGCCCCGCCGAGACCCCGCCCGGGGCCGCCGCCCGCACCGTCGGCGGCGTCGCCGGCTGGGTCGACGACCGCACCGGGGTCGCCAAGCCGGCCGGCTACTTCATGAAGAAGGTCTTCCCCGACCACTGGTCCTTCATGCTCGGCGAGATCGCGATGTACTCGCTCATCATCTGCCTGCTGACCGGGGCCTTCCTCACCTTCTGGTTCATCCCGAGCGCCGGCCACACGATCTACGACGGCTCCTACGTCCCACTGCGCGGTGTGAGCATGTCGGAGGCCTACGCCTCGACCCTCAACATCAGCTTCGACATCAAGGGCGGCCTGATCATCCGCCAGATCCACCACTGGGCCGCGCTGATGTTCATCGTCGCCCTCACGGTGCACATGTTCCGCGTGTTCTTCACCGGCGCGTTCCGCAAGCCGCGCGAGATCAACTGGGTCATCGGCTCGGTCCTGGCCCTGCTCGCGATCATCGAGGGCTTCGCCGGCTACTCGCTCCCCGACGACCTCCTGTCGGGCACCGGCATCCGGGCCATGGCCGGTTTCGTGCAGACCGCGCCCATCATCGGGTCCTACCTCGTCGCCGCGATCTTCGGCGGGCCGTTCCCGGGCGAGATGATCATCCCGCGGCTCTACAGCGCCCACGTGCTGCTCCTGCCGGCGATCCTCGTCGGGTTGTTCACGGCGCACATCGGGCTGGTCTTCGTGCAGAAGCACACCCAGTACCCCGGCCCGGGCCGCACCAACGAGAACGTCGTCGGCTACCCGGTCATGCCGGTCTACGCCGCCAAGGCCGGTGGCTTCTTCTTCATCGTCTTCGGTGTCATCGCCCTCATCTCGGCCGTCGTGCAGATCAACCCCATCTGGGGCTACGGGCCCTACGACCCCTCCCCCGTGACCGCGGGCTCCCAGCCCGACTGGTACATGGGCTTCGCCGACGGTGCGCTGCGACTGCTGCCCGGCTGGCTCGAGTTCGAGTTCTGGGGCTACACGCTGTCGCTGAACATCGCGCTCGGCGCCCTGGTGCTGCTGCCACTGGTCTACACGGTGCTCGGCATCTACCCGTTCGTCGAGAAGTGGGTGACCGGTGACAACCGCGAGCACCACCTCCTGGACCGTCCCCGCAACAACCCGGTGCGCACGGGGCTCGGCATGGCGGGCATCACCGCCTACACGGTGTTCATGTTCGCCGCGGGCAACGACATCATGGCGATCAAGCTCGGGATGTCGATCAACGACATCACGTGGTTCTTCCGGATCGGCCTGTTCGTGCTGCCGCCGCTGATGTTCTGGGTCACCAAGCGGATCTGCCTGTCGCTGCAGCGCCGTGACCGCGACACGGTGCTCCACGGACGCGAGACCGGCACGATCATCCGCACGCCCGACGGGCGCTTCTTCGAGCGCCACGACACCGAGCTGACGGCCGACCAGTGGCTGCTCGTGCAGCACGAGCCGGTCGCCCCGCTCGAGCTCGAGGCCGACGTCGACGAGCACGGAGTGGCCCGCAAGGCCACCCGCAAGAACCGTGCCCGGGCTGCGCTGTCACGGTTCTACTTCGCCGACGCGGTCAACCCGGTCACGCCCGAGGAGCTCGCCGCCGCGCACCACCACGGCCCCGAGCACGAGGCGATCGAGCCGTCGGCCTCCGGTGGGGCGGCCCCGATCGAGGCCGCCGAGAGCGAGACCGCCGGCCGTCACTGACGACCCCGCCTCGCGAGTCGCGTGCCGCGCACCCACCGAGGGTGCGCGGCACGCGTCGTCCCGGTCCGCTCCTGCGCGGCGACGCCCACGCTCCGGGCGTCGTCAGGCGGCG
>DASSGC010000651.1:0-3218 GCA_035693765.1 Acidimicrobiales bacterium | reverse complement strand
ACGTGCTGTTCGCCGGCGGCATCCACGACGAGCGGTCGGCCGCCATGGTGGCGGCGCTGGGCGGCACGCTGGCCGCCGCCGGCGCCCGCATCGGCGTGCTCATGGGCACGGCCTACCTGTTCACCGACGAGGCGGTGGCCGGTGGGGCCATCGGCGAGGAGTTCCAGGCCCAGGCACTGGCGTGCGAGCGCACGGCCCTGCTGGAGTCCGGGCCCGGCCACGTCACCCGCTGCGCCGACACCGCGTTCGTCGAGCTGTTCGAGAGCACCCGCCGGCGCCTCGCCGAGGAGGGCGCCGACCACCAGGCCCAGTGGGCCGAGCTGGAGGGGCTGAACCTGGGCCGGTTGCGGGTCGCGTCCAAGGGTCTGCGCCGGGAGGGCGACGAGATCGTCACGGTCGACCGCGTGGCACAGCGCGACGAGGGCATGTTCATGATCGGCGACGTCGCCACGCTGCACGACCGCCGGACCACGATCGCCGCCCTGCACGCAGCGGTCACCGAGGGAGCCACGGCCACCCTCGCCGCCGCGGCCGAGCGCGCGCCGGGCGCGGTCGCCGCCGCCCACACCGGCCCGGCGCCCCGGCCGGTCGACGTCGCCATCGTCGGCATGGCCTGCGTCATGCCGGGTGCCCTCGACGTCGACGACTTCTGGCAGAACATCGTCGAGGGCGTCAACTCGATCACCGAGGTGCCCGCCGAGCGCTGGGACGTCGACACCTACTTCGACCCGGCGTGGGAGCACGCCACCGCCCACAAGAGCACGGGCAGCGCGTCGAAGTGGGGCGGGTTCATCCCCGACGTCCCGTTCGACGCCCTGGCCTACGGCATCCCGCCGGCCTCGCTGGCCGCCATCGAGCCGACCCAGCTCCTCAGCCTGAAGGTCGCGGCCGACGCCCTCGCCGACGCCGGCTACGCGGGCCGGCCCTTCGACCGCGAGCGCACCTCGGTCGTGTTCGGCGCCGAAGGCGGCACCGACCAGTCGGCCGCCCACGGGTTCCGGGCGCTGTACCCCTCGCTCGTCGGCGACATGCCGCCCGAGCTGAGCGAGTGGCTGCCGAGGATCACCGAGGACAGCTTCCCCGGCCTGCTCACCAACGTGATCGCCGGCCGCGTCGCCAACCGGCTCGACCTCGGGGGCCGCAACCTCACGGTCGACGCCGCCTGCGCCTCGTCGCTCGCCGCGCTCGACGTCGCCTGCGCCGAGCTGGCCTCGGGCGGCAGCGACGCGGTGCTGTGCGGCGGGGCCGACCTCCACAACGGCGTCCAGGACTTCCTGCTGTTCACGAGCGTGCACGCCCTGTCGAAGAACGGGCAGTGCCGCACCTTCGACGCGGCGGCCGACGGCATCGCCCTCGGCGAGGGCGTCGCGTGCGTCATGCTCAAGCGGCTGGCGGACGCCGAGCGCGACGGCGACCGCATCTACTCGGTCATCCGGGCGGTCGGGGCCTCGTCGGACGGCCGCAGCCTGGGACTCACCGCCCCCCGCCAGGAGGGACAGGAGCTGGCGGTGCGCCGGGCCTACGCCCAGGCGGGCGTCGACGCCGGCGACGTCGGGCTGCTGGAGGCCCACGGCACCGGCACGGTCGTCGGCGACCGCACCGAGCTGTCGACCCTGACCTCGGTGTTCACCGAGGCCGGCATGGACCCGGCCTCGTGCGTCGTCGGGTCGGTCAAGTCCAACATCGGCCACACCAAGTGCGCCGCCGGCCTGGCCGGCCTCATCAAGGCGGCCAAGGCCGTCTACCACGGCGTCCGGCCGCCGACGCTGCACGTCGAGCACCCCAACCAGGCATGGGACCCCGGGACGAGCCCGTTCGTGTTCCTCGACGAGGCCCGCCCCTGGCCCGACGCGCGGCGCGTGGCCGGGGTCAGCGCCTTCGGCTTCGGGGGCACCAACTTCCACGCCGTCATCGAGTCGCACCGCGACGGCGACATGCCCGACCACGCCGTCGACGCCTGGCCGTCCGAGCTGGTCGTGTTCCGGGGCGACGCCACCACCGTCGACCGGGCCATGGTGGGCCTGGCCGGCCGGCTGGCCGAGCCGATGCCCGGCGGGCACCGGTGGCGGCTCCGCGACGTGGCCGCCGCAGC
Organism: Acidimicrobiales bacterium; assembly: GCA_035693765.1. Taxonomy (GTDB): domain Bacteria; phylum Actinomycetota; class Acidimicrobiia; order Acidimicrobiales; family VFJN01; genus ZC4RG19. The sequence goes on along the minus strand of DASSGC010000651.1, from coordinate 1,126 downwards.
GTGCAGCACCGGCCGGGGCCCCGCGCGGGTCGCCATCGTGGCCGACGGCATCGACGACCTGCGGATCAAGCTCGACCACGCCCGGCAGGGCCGGTCCCTCCCCGGCGTCTACCTGGCCGACGGCGAGCGGGCGGAGGGCGAGGCACCGCCCACCGTCGCCTTCCTGTTCCCCGGCCAGGGCAGCCAGCGGCCGGGCATGGTGTCCGACCTCTTCGTCACGTTCCCCGAGACCCGCCGCCTGCTGCGCCTGGGCGACCGGTGGGCGGACGTGATGCTGCCGCCCGCGGCCTTCGGCGACGGCGCCCGCGACGCCCAGCGCCGGGCGCTGACCGACACCCGGGTGGCGCAGCCCGCCCTCGGCCTGGCCGACCTGGCCGTGGCCTCGGTGCTCGACCGCCTGGGCGTCCGGCCCGACGTGGTCGCGGGTCACAGCTACGGCGAGCTGGTCGCTCTGTGCGTGGCCGGCGCCCTCGACGAGGCCACGCTCCTCGCCCTCAGCGAGGCCCGGGGCGAGGCGATGATGGCCGCCGTGCCCGACGGCGACCCGGGGGGCATGGTCGCCGTGTCGGCCACCCGCGAGCGCCTCGACGACGTGCTCGCCGGCGTCGACGTGGTCGTCGCCAACGACAACCACCCCACCCAGCTCGTCGTGGCCGGCACGACCCCGGCCGTCGACGAGGCGCTCGGGCGGCTCAAGGACGCCGGCGTCACGGCCAAGAAGCTGCCGGTCGCCTGCGCGTTCCACAGCCCGGTCGTCGCCGGCGCGTCGGAGGCGCTGGCCCGGCACCTCGACGGCGTCGACCTGACCGAGCCGGCCGTCCCGGTGTTCAGCAACCTCACCGCCGACGTCTATCCCGCCGACACGGCCAAGATGCGCGACCTGCTCGCCGCCCAGGTGGCCAACGGCGTGCGGTTCACCGACGAGGTCCGGGCCATGTACGAGGCCGGCGCCCGGGTGTTCGTCGAGGTCGGGCCCGGCCGCACGCTTACGGGCTGCGTCGAGCGGATCCTGGACGGCCTGCCGCACACGGCGGTGGCCACCGACCGGCCGGGCGACAACGGCATCCGGTCGCTGCTCCGCGCCCTCGGCCGGCTGGCCGTGGCCGGTGTCGCGGTCGACCTGGCC
>DASSGC010000650.1:0-3329 GCA_035693765.1 Acidimicrobiales bacterium | reverse complement strand
TCGCCGGTCGCCGGCGTCGCCCGCTTCCTCCGGGGACAGGGTGCCTCGGAGGCGACGCTGGCGTCGCTGCGGGCGGTCGCCCGGCACCAGGCCCCGCTGACCGGCGTGACGCACGTTCGCGTCGAGCAGGAGGTCGCCGGGCTGCGCGTCGCCGGCGCGTACGCGAAGGCCGCCTTCGACCCGCAGGGCCAGCTGGCGCGCGTCGTCGAGAACCTCGCTCCGGTGGGGGATCGCGTGGTGCCGGCACGCGTGGCCGAGGGCGACGCGCTCCGGGCGGCGCTGGCCGCGCTCCATCCCGGCCTCCGGGACCTTCCCGCCGTCGCCGGCCGACGGGGGAACGTCACCACCTTCGCGCAGGGCGACTTCTTCCACCGGGCGCCGACGGTCGAACGCGTCGTCATCCTCATGGCCAGCGGGGCGCTGAAGGAAGGCTTCCTGGTCGAGACCTGGACCAGGCAGGGCAACCTCCTCCACCATTCGACGGTGAGCGGCGAGGGCGCCGTCGTCGGAACCGAGCTGCGCACCGCCAACGACAGCTACCGCGTCTTCCCGAGGGACCCGGCGACGACTCCGCAGGTCGTGGTGGCCGGCCCCGGCGCGGGCAACGCCGAGTCGCCCTCCGGATGGCTCTCCGGCGCGGCCCAGCGGAGCATCGACATCGCGGGGAACAACGTCCACGCCTACCTGGACGCCATCCCGGGCGGCGGGCCGGATCCGGGCGGCACCGCCGTCGGCGACGGCAACTTCCTGGCCGTGGCCGACCTCACCGTCTCGCCGACCGAGCCGGCGAACCGGGACGTCGCCATCCAGAACCTCTTCTACCTGAACAACCTCGTCCACGACACGCTCTACCGCCACGGCTTCACCGAGACCGCGGGCAACTTCCAGGAGGACAACTTCGGCCGCGACCCGCACCAGGGCGATTCGGTCCGGGCGGAGGGACAGGACGGCGGCGGCATCGACAACGCGAACTTCGCCACCCCTCCCGACGGCCTCCCCCCGCGCATGCAGATGTACCTGTGGACCGGCAAGGGCGATCACCAGGTGGTCGTCGACGCGCCGGCCGCCATCGCCGGGATCTACCGCGCCCAGGGCGCGGCGTTCGGGCCGCCCCTCGACCCGACGGGCGTCTCCGGCGACATCGCGCTCGTGATCGACGGCACCGCCCCGACCAGCGACGGCTGTCAGGCGATCGCCAACGACGTGTCCGGCAAGATCGCACTCGTCGACCGCGGGACCTGCACCTTCGTGACCAAGGTGAAGAACGCCCAGGCGGCCGGCGCCGTCGCCGTCGTCGTGGCGAACAACCGCGGCGACTCGATCTTCACCATGGGCGGAACGGACGCCACCGTCGCCATCCCCTCGGTGTTCATCGGCCGGAGCGACGGGAACACCATCAAGTCGGGACTCGCGTCCGGAGCACACGGCACCGTGCGGCGGACCGACCCACCGCCGCTCATGCGCGACGGCGACCTGGACTCGGACATCGTCTGGCACGAGTACGGCCACGGCCTCACCTGGCGGATGATCGGGTCGATGCAGGGGCCGCTCTCGGGAGCCGTCGGCGAGGGCATGAGCGACATCCTCTCGATCCTGGTGAACGAGGACGACGTCGTCGGGGAGTATTCGTTCGACGACCCGCTCGGGATCCGCAGGTTCCGCTACACGAACTACCCGCTCACCTACCGCTCCGTCCAGGGCACCGAGGTCCACAACGACGGCGAGGTGTACGCCGCCATCGGCTGGCGGCTGTTCCAGATCTACCAGCGCGATGGGATCTCCAAGGACGTGCTGCTCGACGAGCTCATCGACGGCATGAACTACACGCCGTCGAGCCCGAGATTCGAGGACATGCGCGACGGCATCCTGGCGTCGGTGGCGGCCGCGGGAAGCGGCCACGAGTGCCTGGTGTGGGAGGCGTTCGCCCGGTACGGCGTGGGCGTGGGCGCGCACGCGAAGACGGCGAACGGGGTCGGGTTGAGCGGCCCGGCCTTCCCGCCGGTGCCGAAGGTCCAGGTGACCGAATCGTTCGCCGTCCCGGCGCAGTGCCAGCCCGCTCCCTGAGGGAGCCGGTCGGCCGAGGGCGGCGCGCCCGCGCCCGGCTCCCCTCCGGGCGCCGGGCGCCGCGGCCGAGGCGCGCCGGCGCACGCCACGAGAGTGGCATGCGCAAGGGCGCGGCGAGATCGGGTAAGCTCCCCCGAGACCCGACGGAGGCACCCGTGAAGGCCACTCACTACGCGCGCATCGAGCCCAGGATCTTCGACGGCGGCCAGGCCAGGGCGGTCGCCGGGCGCGTCGCCATCGGCAAGGCCGACGGCGCCTCCAACTTCTGCATGCGGGTCTTCGAGATCGGCGCCGGCGGCCACACCCCCAGGCACAGCCACCCCTGGGAGCACGAGATGTTCTACCACTCGGGGAAGGGCGAGGTGTTCTGCGAGGGGACGTGGAACCCGGTCGAGCCCGGCAGCGTGGTGTTCGTCCCGCCGGGCGCGGAACACCAGGTCCGCAACACCGGCGCCGAGCCGCTGGTGCTCGTCTGCCTGGTGCCCCCCGCCGCGCCGGAGATGTGACGCCGCCGGCGCCCCCCGCAGCCGGACCGCGGCCCGATGGCTGGCCCCCGCCGACGGTGGCCGCGCCCTTCGGCGCGACGCCCCGCCGCGTGGTATCACCGCGGCGCCATGCGGCCGCTCCCCATCGACCCGCTCCTGCCCGAGGTGGTGGCCGCGCTGCGCCGCTCGCCGGCCCTGGTCGTCGAGGCGCCGCCCGGGGCCGGCAAGACCACCCGGGTGCCGCGGGCGGTCCTCGAGGCGGGTCTCTCCGGCTCGGGCGAGGTGGTGGTGCTGGAGCCGCGGCGCCTGGCGGCCCGGCTGGCGGCGCGGCGGGTGGCGGAGGAGATGGGGGAGCGCGTCGGCGCGACGGTCGGCTACCAGGTGCGCTTCGAGGAGGTGGCGGGCCCGCGCACGCGCCTGCGCTACGTCACCGAGGGGCTGCTCACGCGGCGGCTGGTCTCCGACCCGCGCCTCGCCGGCGTGGGGGCGGTGGTCCTCGACGAGTTCCACGAGCGCCACCTCCCCGGCGACCTGGCGCTCGGGTTCCTGAAACGCCTCCAGGCCGCGGAGCGACCCGACCTCAAGCTCCTGGTCATGTCGGCGACCCTCGACGCCGGGCCGGTGGCGCGCTTCCTCTCCGCGCCCTCGCTCCGCTCCGAGGGACGGCTCTTCGAGGTGGCGGTGGAGTACCTCTCCCCCGCCGACGCGGCCCGGCCGGAGCGGCTGGAGGACCAGGTGGCCGCGGCCGTACGGCGCCTGGTCCGGGAAGGGCTGGACGGG
>DASSGC010000649.1:0-2290 GCA_035693765.1 Acidimicrobiales bacterium | reverse complement strand
ATCACCGTGGTAGGGCACCCGCCGCCCGCTTCCGGTGACGGAATCGGTTGGTGGCCAACCGATTCCGTCACCGGAACGGTCGTGCCGTGCCACCGCAGGCGTCACCGGAACCGCCGTGGACCCGGCGCCCCGAGTGGCCGGGCGATGCGGCGGCTTGGGTAGTCTCGCCGCGTGCGTGGTGGGGGAGCGCCCGATGTCGTGATGGACGACGACCGTGCGGGGTCCGGCGACGCCGGTGAGGCGCCGGACGCGCCCGGCGCCTCGGCCGCACCCGGCGGCGGCGGTGCCGGGCCGGCCGCCGGCGACAGGCCCGCGCGCCCGGGGCTGCCCCGGCTGGGCCGCCCGAGCCGCACCTGGTGGCTGGTGCTGCTGGCCATCTGCGTGGTCGCCCTGGGCGTGCGGGTGGGCTACACCCTCGGGTGGAAGCAGGTCGACAGCATCGGCGGCGACGCGTACTACTACCACCGCGGCGCCAACCTGCTGGCCGACGGCAAGGGCTTCGTCCACCCCTACGCCTACGACAAGGGCATCTCGATGCCCGGCGCCGACCACCCGCCGGGCTACATCCTGGTGCTGGCCGTGCCGTCGCTGGTGGGCCTCGACACGATCCTGAGCCACCAGATCGTCAGCTGCCTGCTCGGCGTGGCCACGGTGCTGCTGCTCGGGCTGGCCGGTCGCCGCATCGCCGGCGACCGGGCGGGGCTCGTCGCCGCCGGGCTCGGCGCGCTCTACCCGTGCATCTGGATGAACGACGCCGCCCTCATGTCCGAGACCCTCGCGCTGCTGTGCGGCGTCGTGGTGATCATCGCCGCCTACCGGGCCTGGGACACGCCGACGCCCACCCGCTTCGCGCTGGCCGGCGGGGCCGTCGGCCTGGCCACCCTGGCCCGGGCCGAGGCGCTGATGCTCGTGGCCCTGCTCGCCCTGCCGCTGGCCGCGTGGGCCCCCGGCCTGGCCGGGCTCCGCGCCCGCGCCGGTCGCTTCGTGGTGGCCGGGGCGGCCACCGCCCTGATGATCGCGCCCTGGGTCGTGGCCAACCTGGTGCGGTTCGAGGAGCCGGCCACCCTGTCGACCCAGCTCGGGCCCACGCTGGAGGCCGCCAACTGCGACGACACGTTCTACGGCCCCGGCACCGGGTCGTGGTCGGTCGGCTGCGTGACCGACTTCGGCGACCGCGACCGGTCGGTGCTCGACAAGCTGGCCCGCGACAACGCCCTCGACTACGTGGACGAGCACCGTGACCGGCTGCCCGCCGTGCTCGCAGCCCGGTTCGTGCGCACCTTCGGGCTGGGCTACGTGCAGGGCCAGATCAACTTCGACTGGTACGCCGAGGCCCGGCCGTTCAACGCCTCCCGGGCGGGGTTGGGGTCGTTCTACGTCCTGGCGGTGGCCGGCATCGGCGGCGCCGTGGTGCTGCGCCGCCGGGGGATCCCGTCGTTCCCCCTCACCAGCGCGCTCGTCAACGTGGCCGTCACCGTGCTCGTGTTCTACGGCTCGACCCGCTTCCGGGCGCCGGCGGAGCCGGCCATCGTGCTGCTCGCCGCGGTCGGCGTCGATGCGCTGGTGGCGCGCGCCCGCAGGCCGGCCGCGTCGTCCGGAGCCGCGCCCGATCCCGCGCCCGATCCCGCGCCCGATCCCGTCGCCGCCGCCCCGGCCGGCTGACGGCCATACTTGGTTCGGCCCGGGCGACGGCCCCCGCTAGCCTCGACCCGTCATGCCCGAGACCTTCCGCGCGCCGATCGGCACCCAGGACGTGCTGCCGCCGGCGTCCGCCCGCTGGCGGGCGCTCATCACGACATTCGCCGGGGTGGCCGAGCGCTACGGCCACGGGCTGGTGCACGGTCCCATGTTCGAGGACCTGGCGGTGTTCATCCGGATGGGCGCAGGCACCGACGTAGTCCGTAAGGAGATGTACGACTTCCGGGACAAGGGCGACCGTCACCTGGCGCTGCGCCCGGAGGCCACCTCCTCGGTGGTCCGGGCCTACGTCCAGCACCGGCCTGCCACGCCCTGGAAGGTGTGGTGCCTCACCCCGGCGTTCCGCTACGAGCGCCCCCAGGCCGGCCGCCTCCGCCAGCACCACCAGCTGGACGTGGAGGTGATCGGCACGGCCGACCCCGACGTGGACGCCGAGATCATCGCCCTGGGCGCCGCTTACCTCGACGCCCTGGGCCTGCGTCGCTGGCGTCTGCGGCTCAACACCATGGGAACCCCCGCCGACCGGGTCGCCTACGCGGCCACCCTGAGCGATTGGCTGCGGGGCCGGGCCGGCGACCTGGCCCCCGAGGAC
>DASSGC010000648.1:0-28030 GCA_035693765.1 Acidimicrobiales bacterium | reverse complement strand
GAGCCGAAGGCGCCGACGAGCAGTGGCGACACGGCGCTCTGCGCCGCCAGCGTGACCGCCAGGGGCGCCGACAGCCAGCGGGGGCCGGGCAGCGCATCCGCCAGTGGCCCGGCCCCGACGACGATGCCCGCGGCACCGGCCACCGACAGGCGGAAGCCCAGGGAGGTGACCAGCAGCGGGTCGACCAGCACCTCACCGGACACGCCGAGCGCGAGCGCCCGCAGCGTGGAGGCCGGGCGCCCGAGGGCGGTCCCGATCGCCGCCACGCCCGCCATCGCCGTCGCCCGCAGGACCGACGGCTCGGCCCGGGTCACCAGCGCGAACCCCCCGAGCACCGCCAGGGTCGCCAGCAGCCGGGGACCGAAGCGGAGCCGCGACAGCAGCGGGGCGGCGACCACCAGGGTGAAGGCCACGTTCTGCCCCGACACGGCCAGCAGGTGCGTGAGGCCTGCCGCGCGGAAGGCGTCGACCATGTCGGCCGGCTGGTGCCGATCGTCGCCCAGCGTCACGCCGGCCAGCAGGCTGCGTTGCCGGTCGGGCAGCGACGCCGCGCCCGCGGCCAGGGTCCGCCGCAGGCCGTTGGCCGCCCGGCTGAGGGGATCGCCGGGTCGCCAGCCCTGCACCACGTCGATCGTGAGGCGGCCGGCCAGATGGCGGTGCCGGAGGCGGGCTTCGACCGGACCGGGCCCCGCCACCGATCCGGCGACGACCACCCGCTCGCCGCTCAGACGGTCGTCGAGGGCCGCGGCCGCGGCGCCCCGGGCCGTGGCCCGCAGCCGGCGCCCGTCGCGCCGGACGTCGACGCTCACGCCGCCGCGGCCGTCCGGAACCGGGTCGCCCACCAGCACCACCTCGCCGTCCACCGGGCCCGCGGCCGGCGCTACGGCGAGCCCGGCCAGCGACCGTTGCGCGAGGGCCGCCGCCAGCAGCGCGGCGGCCAGGCACAGCACCGCGGGGCGCACGGCCGCCCCGCGCCGGGTCAGGCCGGCCACCACCAGGACTGCGAGCCCGGCGGACAGCGGCACGCCGCCGACGTGGCCCTCGATGGCCGCCCACGCGCCGGCGACGGTCGCGGCGGCCAGGATCACGGCCCAGCGATCGGACATGGCTCAGACCGTCACCAGGTCGCGCAGCTGCTCGAGCTTGGCGTCGCCGATGCCCCGGACGTCGAGCAGCTCCTCGACGGAGGCGAACGGGCCGTTCTGCTCCCGGTGGTCGATGATGGCCTGGGCCGTGGTCGGGCCGATGCCCGGGAGCTCGTCGAGCTGCGCCAAGGTGGCGGCGTTGAGATCGACCGGGGCCGCCGCGGTCGCCGGGCCGCCGGGTGCGCCCGGCGCGGCGCCCCCCGCCGCGACCGGCGGCGCCACCTCGCCCAGCCGGGGCACGTAGACCTGCTGGCCGTCGGTGAGGACCGCTGCCAGGTTGAGCCGGGCCAGGTCGGCCTCGGGCACCGTGCCGCCCGCTGCGTCCACGGCGTCGACGGTGCGTGACCCGGAGGGCAGGCGCTGGACGCCGGGCGTGACCACGGCCCCGACGACGTGCACCACGACCTCGCCCGCCGCGCCGCCGCCGGCGGCGGCCGCGGCGCCGGGCCCCGGCGGTGTGGCCGGGCCGCCCGGGGGTGCCGTCGTGGCGGCGCCGGCCACGCCGGTCGCGGCCGGAGCCGGCGCCGCCGCCGACTGCTCGGCGAACGGCAGCGACATCTCGGGTGGCGCCGGAGGCGGGGCCAGGAGCCGCCAGGCGACGACCGCCGCCAGGCACACGGCGACCGCGCCGGCCGCGACGCGGCCGGGCGAGAGCTCCACGCCGGCGGTGAGGTCGGACAGCCGGTCGCGCCACGTCCGGGGCGGCGCCCCACGCGGCGGGTCGGAAAGGGTCGGGAACGCTGAGAGATCGGACATGGCCGTCCTCCGGGGAGCCGGTGACGGGCCCGGGCGCGGCGGCCGGGGCGCGTCAGCGAACGCAGGAGCCGCAGATGCGGCGAGAGGAGGCCACCCGAGGCGGCGAGCAACCGGACGTCATCCGGTCGTGCGAGGACCCTACACCCCGCCTGTGACACTCACGGACGCGCCGAGACGCCCGAGGCGCACGAGGCGGCGTGGGATCGGCCATGCTCGGTGGGTGGAGCTCACGCCCGGCGCCGCCATCGCCAACGCCCACCGGTGGTTCGAGCACAACAGCGGCTGGGCCCCGCCCGACGAGGACACCCTGGCCGAGTGGGTCGCGGACGGCGTGTGCCGCTGCCCCGACGAGTGCCTGGTCACCCCGGACGCCTGGTGCGACCACGGGCTGGCGTCGTGGTGGCTGATCCTCGGGGCGCTCAGCCAGGGGTGAGCGACGCCGGTGCCGGGTCGCCGGACTCGCCGGACTCCGCCCGGCGGGCGAGCCACTCGGCCTCGACCTCCTGGGGGATGCGCCGGTACGCGGCCCAGTGCGGGTAGCCGCGCAGGCGCCAGTGCGCGTACGCGCCGAGGTAGCGTCGCAGGAAGCCGATCACGCCCTGTTCCCGCCACTGGCGGACGTGCACCAGCTCGTGCCGGAGGAGGCGCCGGTTCCCCACCGCGCGCTCGCGCATGAGGATCAGCGGCCCGAGCGTCGTCGCGGCCGCGCCCGGCGCCGCCGGGCCGACCAGCAGCCAGTAGCCGTCGTGCCGTTCGAGCCGCACGGGGTCTCCTGCCTCCGGCTCCTGCGCAGACCCTCGCCCCGCCCCGCGCCTCAGAACAGGCGGCTGGTGAGGCGCTTGCGGTAGTCGGCCGTCCGGGGATCGTCGGCCCCGAGCACCTCGAGCAGGTCGACGTACTCCTGGCGGGCCGCGTCGTCGGCCTTGACCTGGTCGAGCAGCGCGTCGAGCTTGGCGGTGATCTCGTCGGCCGAGCCGTCGCCGTCGGCCTCGCCCGTGCGGACGAGCGCGGCCACCCGGCGGGTCTCCGGCGTCTCGGGGATGCGGCCGAGCAGCGCCAGCGCCTCGTCGGCGTCGCCATCCTGCCGGCGCGACGCCAGGAGCTCGGCGAGGGCGACGATCGCCTCGGCGTGGTCGGGCCGGGACTCCAGCACCTTCCGCAGCGACGCCTCGTCGCCGGCGGCCAGCAGGGCCGCGACCTGCTGCTCCGCCTCGCTCGGCAGCAGCCGGTCGACGAACTCGCGCACCGGCCCCTCGGGCTGGGCGCCCACGAACCCGTCGACGACCTTGCCCTTGTCGACCGCGTAGACGGCGGGGATGCCCTGCACCCGGAACGCGGCCGACACCTGCGGGTTCTCGTCGACGTTGACCTTGGCCAGCACGACCTTGCCGCCGGTCTCGTCCACGACCTTCTCGAGGATGGGGCCGAGGGTGCGGCACGGCCCGCACCACGGCGCCCACAGATCCACCACGACCGGGGTCGCGGCGCTGCGGTCGAGCACGTCGGTCTGGAACGAAGCATCGGTGACGTCGAAAGCCATCACGCAGCAGGCTACCGGCGGTGGGCACGCGTCCGACCGCCCCCGCGCTCTACGGTGAACGCCTGATGACGGACGTGCCGACCACAGACGAACCCTCGGACACCGCCGCCCCGCCGGCCCCCGACGTGCCCGCGGGTGTCGACGTCGGGCCGGTCACCGCATGGTTCGCGGCGCACGCCGCCGGGGTCGAGCCGCCGCTGGTGTTCGAGCTCATCGCCGGAGGTCGGTCGAACCTCACCTACCGCGTGACCGACGCGGCGGGGCACGCCTGGGTGCTGCGGCGCCCACCGCTCGGCCAGGTCCTGGCGACCGCCCACGACATGGGCCGCGAGCATCGCATCATCTCCGCCCTCGGGCCCACCGACGTGCCCGTGGCACCCGCCGTCGGCCTGTGCACCGACGAGGCCGTCAACGGCGCCCCGTTCTACGTCATGGGCTTCGTGGACGGCATCGTCGCCCGCAACGCCGAGGCCGCCCGGCGCCTCGACGAGGCCGGCCGGCGCCGGGCCGGCGAGCAGCTGGCCGACGTCCTGGCGCGGATCCACGCCGTCGATCCCGATGCCGTGGGCCTGGGCGATCTCGGCCGCCGGGAGGGCTACATCGAGCGGCAGCTCAAGCGCTGGTACGGCCAGTGGGAACGGTCCAAGACGCGCGACCTGCCGGTGGTCGACGAGGTCCACGACGCGCTGGCCGCCCGCGTTCCCGAGCAGGGCCCGGCCACCATCGTCCACGGCGACTACCGGCTCGACAACTGCATGCTCGCCCCCGACGGGACGATCGCGGCGGTGCTCGACTGGGAGCTGTGCACGCTGGGCGACCCGCTGGCCGACGTCGGCCTGCTGCTCGTGTACTGGACCGACCGCGGCGACACCCGCCCGGCGCTGCTGGAGGCGTCGACCACGCTCGACGGCTTCCCGACCAAGGCCGAGCTGGTGGCCCGCTACGCCGCCGCCTCGGGTCGCGACGTGTCCGATGTCGGGTACTACGTCGCGTTCGGGTATTGGAAGCTCGCCTGCATCCTCGAAGGCGTGTACGCCAGGTACAAGGGTGGCGTCATGGGGGACTCGTCCGGATTCGAGGGATTCACCCGCCAGGTCGAGATGCTGGCACGGCAGGCACAGGCCACCATCGACGGCCTGCCCCCATCCTGACCCCTCCGATGCCCCACGAGAGGCGCACATGGCGCTCTACGAGCTGATCGAACAACCGGACCTCGACGACCCCCTCCTCGTGCTGGCCCTCGACGGCTGGATCGACGCGGGGCTGGCCGCCGTGGGTGCCGCCGAGGTGCTGAGCCAGTCGCTCGACACCGTCACGGTGGCCCGGTTCTCGACCGACGAGCTGCTCGACTACCGGGCCCGGCGCCCGATCGCCCACCTGGCCGACGGCGTGCTGCGGGGCCTCACGTGGCCGTCCCTGGAGCTGCGCGCGGCCACCGACGGCGACGGCAACGAGATGCTCCTGCTCATGGGCGCCGAGCCCGACCGGCTGTGGCAGCAGTTCACCGACGAGGTGGTGACCCTGGCCCTCGACTTCGGCGTCCGCATGTGCGTCGGCCTGGGCGCCTACCCCTTCGCCGCCCCCCACACCCGGGCGCCGCGGGTGGCGTGCACGGCGTCGACCGCGAGCCTGGCCGAGCACGGGTTCCTCCGGGCCTCGCTCGACTTCCCCGGCGGCATCCAGGCCGCGGTGGAGCAGGGGTGCGACGCGCGGGGCATCCCCGCACTGGGGCTGTGGGCCCAGATCCCCCACTACGTGCCCGCCACCATGCCGTTCCCGCCCGGGAGCCTGGCGCTCATCGAGAGCCTGGCCCGCATCGGGGAGCTGGCGCTGCCGGTGGGCGACCTCCCCGCCCGGTCGGAGGCGACCTGCAAACGGCTCGACGAGCTGATCGCGCAGAACCCCGAGCACGAGGCCATGCTGCGCCAGCTCGAGACCGCCTGGGAGCACGCCGAGCCGATCGAGACGCCGATCGGCCTGACGGACCTGCCCTCGGGCGACGAGCTGGTGGCGGAGCTGGAGGAGTTCCTGCGCAACCAGCCGGGCGACGGCTGACGCATCGCCGTCACCCGCGGCGCCGTTCCCCTGACCCTTCGGTCAAGTCGCGGCTACGGTCGGGCCCATGAAGGTCGACGGTGGCATCGGCGGGTTGGCGAGCGCCCGCGAGGCGGCAGCGCAACAGGAGAAGCGGGGGTACGACGGCCTGTGGACCGCCGAGACCAGCCACGACCCGTTCTTCCCGCTCCTGCTGGCCGCGCAGGACACCGAGCGGGTCGACCTCGGGACCTCGATCGCGGTGGCCTTCGCCCGCAACCCGATGACCCTGGCCCAGACCGCGTGGGACCTGCAGGCGGCGTCCGGCGGCCGGTTCGTCCTCGGGCTGGGCAGCCAGATCAAGGCCCACATCACCCGCCGGTTCTCGATGCCGTGGTCGCACCCCGCCCCCCGCATGCGGGAGATGATCCTCGCCATCCGGGCGATCTGGGCGTGCTGGAACGAGGGCACGAAGCTCGACTTCCGGGGCGACTTCTACACCCACACGCTGATGACCCCGTTCTTCAACCCGGGCCCCAACCCCCACGGCGACGCCCGCATCTTCCTCGCCGGGGTGGGTGGGCTGATGACCGAGGTGGCCGGCGAGGTGGCCGACGGCTTCATCTGCCACGGCTTCACCACCCGCCGGTACCTGGAGGAGGTGACCCTGCCGTCGCTCGAGGCCGGCCGGGCCAAGGCGGGCAAGACGATGGAGGGGTTCGAGCTCACCGGGCCGATGTTCGTGGTGACCGGCCGTGACGAGGAGGAGATGGCCAAGGCGGCCGACGGCGTCCGGAGCCAGATCGCCTTCTACGGATCGACGCCCGCCTACCGCAAGGTGCTCGAGCTCCACGGCTGGGGTGACCTGCAGGACGAGCTCAACCGGCTGTCCAAGGACGGCCGGTGGGGCGACATGGGATCGCTCGTCGACGACGAGATCCTGGAGGCGTTCGCCGTCGTGGCGCCCCTCGACGAGGTGGCGGCCGGGCTGCTGCGCCGGTGGGGCGGGCTGCTCGACCGGATCAGCTTCTACACGCCCTACGCGTCGGCGCAGTCCGACTGGGACGCGGTGATCGCCGAGCTCAAGGCGGCCTGAGCGCCGGGGCGGACCCCGGGGCGTGGGCGCGGCCGGCCCTCAGGCGTGCACGGGGGCGAGGGTGCCCTTGACGTACCGCGACCGGCACAGCGACCGCTGCAGCTTCCCCGAGCTCGTCTTGGGCAGGCTGCCCGGCGCCACGAGGACGATGTCCTTGGCCGGGACACCCATCGCCTCGCGCACCCGCTCGGCCACCCGGCGGCGCAGGGCGGCCAGGTCGTCGGCCTTGGACTCGGCCACGACCACCAGCGTCTCGCGCCCGCGCTCGCCCTCGGCGCCGAACGCGATGACGTTGCCCGCCCGGATGCCGTCGAGGTCGCCCACGGCCCGTTCGACGTCCTCGGGGAACACGTTGCGGCCGCCCACGATGATGACGTCCTTGATGCGGCCGCACATCACGAGCTGCCCGTCGAGGGTGTAGGCGAGGTCGCCGGTCCGCAGCCAGCCGCCGCGGAACAGCTCGGCGTTGGCCTCGGGCCGCCGGTAGTAGCCGGTGGTCACCGACGTGCCAGAGATCTCCAGCTCACCGACCTCGCGGTCGCGGAGCGGCGCGCCGGTGTCCGGGTCGACGATGCGGATCTGCAGCCCCGGGACGGGCCGGCCGAGCAGGGCCAGCCGGCGGCTGCTCCCGGCGCCGGGCGGCACGGGCGCGGCGAAGCGCTCCGTCTCCAGCACCCGGCGATCGACGCAATCGGTGACCATCCCGGTCCCGGGCTCCGGGAAGGTGCCGGCGATGGCGACCTCGGCCATGCCGAAGGCGGGGAACACGGCCTCGGGACGCAGGCCGTGGCGGCGGCCGGCCGCCACGAACGCCTCCACCTGGTCGGGGTCGATGGGCTCGGCGCCGTTGAGGGCGATGCGCAGCCGGGACAGGTCGAGGGTCTCCGACCGGTTCAGCGCCCGGGTGGCGAGCACGTAGCTGAAGTTGGGACCGGCCGTAGCCGTCCCGCCGTAGGTGGAGAGCCACTCCATCCACCGCAGCGGGTGGGCCGTGAAGTCCTGGGGCGCCCCGAGCACCAGGGCGGTGCCGGTCGACATGGGCAGGGTGAGGAGGCCGACCAGGCCCATGTCGTGGTACAGGGGGAGCCAGGAGACCAGCACGTCGTCGTCCGGGTCGAGTCCGGCCGCCTCCTCGATGGCGTCGAGGTTGGCGCACAGCACCCGGTCGGGCAGCATCACGCCCTTGGGGTCGGAGGTCGACCCGCTCGTGAACTGGAGGATGGCCAGCCGGTCGGCGTCGTCGGGCGGCCGTACCCAGGCGCGGGGGTCGCCGGTGGCGAGGTCGCCGATGGCCACGAACGGGGGGTCGCCCGGCTCCGGCTCGACGAACGCCGCGAGCTCGGGGTCGACGACGACCAGCTTGGCGTCCGCGTGGTGGATGCGGCTGCGGGTCTGGGCGACGAACTCCTCGATCGAGCCGAGCCGCATGGGGAGCGGCAGGACGACGATCGTGGCGCCGGCCAGCCAGGTGGCCTGGATGGCGGTGACCAGCTCGCGGGTGGTGGGCGACAGCAGGCCCACGTGGTCGCCGGGGCGGACGCCCCGGGCCTGGAGCGCGGCCGCGTAGCCGCGGGCCTCGCGGTGGAGCTCGCGCCAGCCGACGACGGCCTCGCCGCCGCCGAGCACGAACGTGACGGAGGTGTCGCGCGCCGCGGCGCGCTCGATGCGGCGGAGAAGTGAGGGCATCACCCGTCCGACTTGCCGGATGACAGGGGGGTTACACCGCCAAGTCGTCCCCGACTGACGAACCTCCGTCGCGTGCGGCTGCGGCCGGCGCTGTCTCGGGGTACGCCACGCCACCAGCCGCCATCGTGTGCCCGCCCGTGTCGGCCGCCGGGCGGGACCTCGTCGGCCGCACCGCGCGCCGCCGCCCGGGCTTTCCGTTCCGGACGGGCGGGAGCGGGCCGGTACCCTTCGTGACCATGGCCGATCCGCGACCGCCGAGCACCGACACGCCCCCGTTCCGCTACACGGCCGAGCTCGCGGCGCGCATCGAGTCGGGCTGGCAGGACCGCTGGGAGCAGGAGGGCACGTTCCTGGCCCCCAACCCCGTCGGTGACCTGAGCGCCGGCTTCGACAAGGTGGCGGACGCCAGCAAGCTGTACGTGCTGGACATGTTCCCGTACCCCAGCGGCGCCGGGCTGCACGTCGGGCATCCCCTGGGCTACATCGGCACCGACGTCTACGCCCGCTACCAGCGGATGACCGGCCACAACGTGGTCCACACGATCGGGTACGACGCCTTCGGCCTGCCGGCCGAGCAGTACGCGGTGCAGACCGGCCAGCATCCCCGGGCCACGACCGAGGCCAACATCGCCACCATGCGCCGCCAGCTGCGGCGCCTGGGCCTGGGCCACGATCACCGCCGGTCGATCTCGACCATCGACGAGGACTACTACCGGTGGACGCAGTGGATCTTCCTGCAGATCTTCAACGCCTGGTACGACCGTGACGCCGACCGGGCCCGGCCCGTCGACGAGCTGATCGACGAGCTGGACACGGGCGCCCGGGAGCCCGACGAGGGCACCAACCCCACGGGCCGGCCCTGGGCCGACCTGGGCCCCACCGAGCGGCGGGTCGTGGTGGACAACCACCGCCTGGCCTACATGCAGGAGGCCTCGGTCAACTGGTGCCCGGGGCTGGGCACCGTGCTGGCCAACGAGGAGGTCACCGCCGACGGCCGCAGCGAGCGGGGCAACTTCCCGGTGTTCCGGCGCCCGCTGAAGCAGTGGATGATGCGCATCACCGCCTACGCCGACCGGCTGCTGGCGGACCTGGACCGGCTGGCCTGGCCGGACGCGATCAAGCTGATGCAGCGCAACTGGATCGGCCGGTCCGAGGGCGCCCGCGTGACCTTCCCGGTGGCCGGTGGGGCCGGCATCGACGTGTTCACGACCCGGCCGGACACGCTCTTCGGCGCCACCTACATGGTGCTGGCGCCCGAGCACCCGTTGGTCGACGAGCTGACGGCCGACGCCTGGCCCGAGGGCGTCCCCGGGTCGTGGACCGGCGGGTACGCCACCCCCGCCGAGGCCGTGGCGGCCTACCGGCGGCAGGCGGCGAGCCGCACCGAGGTCGATCGCCAGGTCGAGTCCCGGGAGAAGACCGGCGTCTTCGTCGGCGCCCACGCCACGAACCCCACCACCGGCAGCCCCATCCCCGTGTTCATCGCCGACTACGTGCTGATGGGCTACGGCACGGGCGCGATCATGGCCGTGCCGGGCCAGGACGAGCGCGACTGGGAGTTCGCCGAGGTCTTCGACCTGCCCATCGTGCGCACGGTGCAACCCCCCGACCGCTGGGATGGCAACGCGTACCTCGGCGACGGGCCGGCCATCAACAGCGCCAACGACGAGGTCAGCCTGAACGGGCTGGGCGTGGCGGAGGCCAAGCGGGCGATCATCGCCTGGCTGGAGGCGCGGGGGCTGGGCGCCGGCACCGTCACGACCAAGCTGCGGGACTGGCTGTTCAGCCGCCAGCGGTTCTGGGGCGAACCGTTCCCGATCGTCTACGACCCCGACGACGGCCTGCCGCGGGCGCTGCCGGACTCGATGCTGCCGGTGCGGTTGCCGCACATCGAGGACTACTCCCCCACGACCTTCGCCGACGACGACGAGACGTCCGAGCCGGTGCCGCCGCTGGCCCGGGCCGGCGACTGGGTCGAGGTCACCCTGGACCTGGGCGAGGGCACCAAGACCTACCGCCGCGAGACCAACACGATGCCCCAGTGGGCCGGCTCGTGCTGGTACGAGCTGCGCTACCTGGATCCGACCAACGACAAGGCGTTCGTCGACCCCGAGAACGAGCGCTACTGGATGGGGCCCCAGTTCCCGGGCGACCCCGGCGGCGTCGACCTGTACGTCGGCGGTGCCGAGCACGCGGTGCTGCACCTGCTGTACGCCCGGTTCTGGCACAAGGTGCTGTACGACCTGGGCCACGTGTCGTCGTTCGAGCCGTACCGGCGCCTGTTCAACCAGGGCGTCATCCAGGCCTACGAGTACACCGACGAGCGGGGCATGTACGTCGACGCCCGGGACGTGACCGAGCGCGACGGCGCCTTCTGGCACGACGGGCGGCGGGTGCACCGGCAACTGGGCCGCATGGGCAAGAGCCGCAAGAACGCGGTCGCGCCGGACGAGATGTACGAGAAGTACGGCGCCGACACGCTGCGGCTGTACGAGATGTTCACCGGACCGCTGGACCAGAGCCGGCCGTGGGACACCACGGCGATCGTCGGCACCTACCGGCTGCTGCAGCGGATCTGGCGCAACGTGATCGACGAGGACACCGGCGCGGTCACGGTGTCGGACGACGCCCCCGACGAGGACACCCGCCGGGTGCTGGCCCGGACGGTCGACGCGGTGCGCGACGGCATGGAGAAGCTGCGGTTCAACGTCTCCATCGCCAAGATCACCGAGCTGAACAACCACCTGACCGCCCGCTACCCCGACGGCGGCGCGCCCCGGGGCGTGGTCGAGCCGCTGGTGCTGATGCTGGCGCCGCTGGCGCCGCACATCGGCGAGGAGCTGTGGTCGCGCCTGGGTCACCGGGACTCGCTGGCCACCGAGCCGTTCCCCGAGGCCGACCCGGCCCTGCTGGTGGACGAGACCGTCGAGATCCCCGTGCAGGTCAACGGCAAGGTGCGGGCGAAGGTCCACGTGCCGGCCGCGGCGGACGCCGCGGCGATCGAGGCCGCGGCACGGGCCGACGCCAAGGTGGCCGCGCTGCTGGAGGGCGCCACGGTGCGGAAGGTGGTGGCGGTGCCGGGCCGGCTGGTGAACTTCGTGGTCGGCTGATTCCGCCTCCGGGCGCTTTGAAGGACACGCCGCGACCGATGGTAGGGTGAGCGCTCCCCAAGGGGCCGTAGCTCAATTGGTAGAGCGCGTCCATGGCATGGACGAGGTAGCGCGTTCGATCCGCGTCGGCTCCACATGGTCCGGGCCGTCCGCCATTCCGGCGGCGGCCCGGTTGCGCGTCCGGGCCCCGGCACAGCACGTGTAGGACGAAGACGCAGGCCGTCGACCTGGCCCTGCGCACGCTTGCGGCGCACCGCTGACCCGGAGGAGGCGCTCGCGATGCGTGGCTCGCGCTCGATCGGTGAGGTTCCGCCTGACCTGGCGCGGATCGCCGCCGTCACCCCCCTGCGGCTCGACGACGCCAGCCTGCGGCCGGGCTGAAGGGTCCGACCGGGGGTCCGGGCCCGACCATCCCGCCCCCGGGCGCGCGTCCACGCTCGGTCCCCGCCGGGTCGTCGCCGAGATGACGTCGATCGTGGACGGCGAGCGCTACGTCGAGGACGTCACCTTCGTCGAGCAGGACGGCTGGAGGGTCGACGCCGTCGGCTGCGCTGCCTCCCGGCGTCCCGGCCCGCGGCGCGCGCCGCGGCCGGGCGGGTCACCGGGCGGGGCGCTGCGAGGTGGCCGGCTCGGCCCACTCGACGCGGGGGACGTCGCTCCACAGCCGCTCGAGCTCGTAGTACTCGCGGGTCTCGTCGAGGAACACGTGGACCACCACGTCGCCGTAGTCCATGAGCACCCAGTGCCGGTCGTCGAGCCCCTCCACCCGGAGCGGCTTGCCGTAACCGGCCTCGGCCACCACCCGCTCGACCTCGTCGACGACGGCCCGGACCTGGCGGTCGTTCGTGGCGGACACGACGACGAACTCGTCGGCGACGACGAGCACGTCGCCCACCTCGAGGATCACGATGTCGTGCGCAGCCTTGGCGTCGGCGGCTCGCGCCGCCACAAGGGCAAGCTCACGGGCGGCCGCCCGATCGTTGCGTGCGGTCAGTTTGCCTGTCACCTCCTGATCAGGTCCCCGGCATCGTCGCCCAGGATCACGGTCACGTCGATCTCGTCTCCGGACGAGGATGCCGCATCCTGCCCGTCTTCCACCTGCTGGATCCTTCCGCCGCCCAGCTTCGCCTGCAGCCAGACGGCCAGGCCTTCGTGCTCGGCTCCGGAGTAGGCGATGGTCGTCTCGGACACGTCGAACGAGCTGGCATTGCCGGCCACGGCGATCTCGGCGCCGTCGGCCACGAGGGCGCGGGCGGCCCGCGGCGTGAGGCTCTGATCGCCCGTGCCGTTGAGCAGGCGGACGCGGATGCGGACACCGGGCCCGGGCGACCGCGGGTACGGCACGTCGGCGGCGACCAGGTCGGCCACCCGCTCGCCGTCGGTCCGGAACCGGACGTCGGCGTCGTCGCCGCCGAGATCGTCCCGGGCGACGGGCAGCACGTCGGTGGCGGCCTGCCCGGCGGCGATGCCCCGCACGAACCGGCCGATACCCGTGCCGACCTCGCCCGGCAGGCTGTCCCTGCCGCCAGTCACCACCCGCGCCAGCCACGCCGCCCAGAACTGCTGCTGGCGATCGACGCGGTCGAGCTCGGTCTCCGCCGCGTCCTGGAAGGCGAGGAAACGGCCGACGGAGGCGGCGTCGAGGGCCACGTCGCCCGCGGGCCACTCGCCGATCGGCTCGGCCAGCGTGACGGTCACCGGCTGCACGGGCGCCACCAGCCGCCCCCACTGGGCGTCGTCGACCTCCACGTGCTCGTCGACCGCCACGGTGGTGACCTTGCCGAGGGCGGTGGTCACCTCGGCGGCGCCGCCGCTGCGGTAGACGTCGGCCAGGGTCGTCCGGTTCGACGCGTCCGGCACGATCGTCGACGGCGGGACGACGATCACGGCACCGCCCGAGTCACCCGAGCCGAGCGCCAGCAGCGAGATGCCGGCGAGATCGCCGCCGGATCCCTTGTGGATCACCGCCATGGTGGGCGTGGCGACGACATAGGCCTGGTAGCCCGGGTCGGCGGGCGCGGCGGCGTGCTCGTAGCGGCCCAGGGTGCTGTTGCGGACGACCGTGAGACCGCCGACCGCCAGCGCCGCGCCGGCCACGCTGAGCGCACCCATGCCCGCGAGCACGGTCCGCCGGCGGCGGCGGATCGGACCAGCGGTGCGCCGGGATCGCCCGCCACCGGCGGGGGTGGCGGCCCGGGGTCCGGATCCGGCGGGTGGGTCGGGGACGGCGCCCTCCGTGGCCGCGGGGTCGGGCGGGGATCCCGCGGGTCGGCCGGCCGCGGCCCGGCCCGCAGCGCGCGCCGCACCGCCCCGGCGCCGGGCCAACCGCCGGGCTCGGCGACTGGCGGGCCGGGGGTGACCGGCGACGGCCTCCGCCCGGGCCGCCATGTGGCGGGGCGGGCCGTCGTCCCGCGGCGCGCCGGGGTCCCCCGCTCCGGACGCGTCGGCGGCAGCCGTGATCCGCGCCGGCTCCGGGGTCCCGGGCGACCCGCCGCCCGAGTCGTCGGACACGGCGCCGGCGGTCATGTCGACACGTGCTCGCTGTAGAGGCCGCGGGACCGGACCGAGGCGATCACCTCGGGCGTCAACAGGTAGTCGAGCGGCCGGCCGTCGGCCACCCGGGCCCGGAGGTCGGTGCTCGAGACCTCGAGCCGGGGCACCTCGACCCGTACCCACGACCAGCCCTCGGGGGGCTGCGCCTCGCGCATGCCGGGCCGCTCGACCACGACGATGGTGGCCAGCGAGCGCACCTCGTCGGCCCGTTCCCAGGTGGTGAGGCCGGCGGCGGCGTCGCTGCCGAGGATGACGAACAGCTCGCGGTCGGGGTTCTCGGCGAGCAGCGCCTCGAGGGTGTCGGCCGTGTAGGACATGCCGCCGCGGTCGATCTCGAGCCGGCTGGCCTCGAGCCCCGGGACGGTGCCGACGGCGGCGGCCACCATGGCGTAGCGGTCCTCGGCCGGCGAGATCTCGCGGCTGCCGACCTTCTGCCACGGCTGGTCGTTGACGATGAGCAGCACCCGGTCGAGGGCGAGCTCGTGGCGGACGTTGACCGCGGTGACCAGATGTCCGACGTGCGGGGGGTCGAACGTCCCACCGAAGATGCCGAGGCGCTCGGCCGTCAATCGCCTACCCCCGCGGCGTCCAACCCGGCCTGCACCCGCCCGGCCAGCGCGGCGAGGCCGGGGGACGTCTCGACCGGCCAGGTGGGGTGGTGGGCCATCTCCAGCGAACGTAGTGGTCCCGGCAGCGCGGCGAGGGTCGCCCGGCACCGGTCGCGCACGGCGGCCAGCGTCTCGTGCCGGGAGCGGCGCCCACCCGCCATGACCGGCACGAGCAACGGGCGGCCGCCGGGCACGTCCTCGTCGTGGAGCGACACGACGTCGTGGTCGTCGAACCGCCAGACCTGCTTGCGTCCCGGCAGGGTCACCTTGCCGGTCGACAGCTTCATCTTCGGACCGTCCGCGTCCTCCACCAGCTTGTAGACCGCCCCGAGGTTGGGGGCGTCCCCGCTCGTGCCGAGCTGGGTGCCGACGCCGAAGGCGTCGATCGGGGCGCCGCCGGCCACCAGGGCGGCGATCCGGTGCTCGTCGAGGTCGCCGGATGCGAGGATGCGCACGCCGGGCAGCCCGGCATCGTCGAGCACCCGGCGCACCCGCACCGACAGGTCGGCCAGGTCACCCGAGTCGAGGCGCACACCGGCGAGGGTGACGCCCTCGCCGGCCAGCTCGCCGGCCACCTCCGCCGCCCGCCGGGCCCCCTGCACGGTGTCGTAGGTGTCGACGAGCAGGACGGCGTGCCGGGGGAAGGTGCGGGCGAAGTCGCGGAAGGCCTCGGCCTCGTCGTCGTAGGACATGACGAAGGAGTGGGCCATCGTCCCCGACACCGGGATGCCCCAGCGGCGGCCGGCGGCGACGAGCGAGGTGCCGGCGCCGCCGGCGATCCAGGCGGCCCGGGCGGCGCCGAGTGCGGCGTCGACGCCGTGGTCGCGCCGGGCCGAGAAGTCGACGAACGACCGGTCGCCGCAGGCGAGCGCCACGCGGGCCGCCTTCGAGGCGAGCATCGTCTGGCTGGCGATGCGGTTGAGCAGCCAGGTCTCGACCATCTGGGCCTCGATCAGCGGGGCCGTCACGCGGACGAGGGGCTCGCCGGCGAAGACCACCTCGCCCTCCGGCACCGCCCAGACCTCGCCGCTGAAGCCGTGGGTGGCGAGGTCGTCGACGAACCCCGAGGGGAACAGCCCGGTCGCGGCCAGGTAGGCGAGGTCGCCGTCGTCGAACCGCCACGCCTCGAGCCCCGCCAGGGCGTCGTCGAGGCCGGACGCCACCAGGAACCGGCGCTGGGGCGGCAGGTCCCGCACGAACAGCTCGAAGCTGGCCTCGTGCTCGATGCCGGCGCGGTGGTAGGCGGCGGCCATGGTGAGCTCGTAGAGGTCGGTGACCATGGCGGGCGACACTGCCGGCGGCACGGCCCACGGCCCGGCCGGGTGCTGGGTCTGGGGCGGAGCGACCGCCGCCGGCTGCGACGCGGCGGTCACCCGAGCGTCACGCCCGCGGTCGCCAAGGCGTCCAGCGCACGCTGTCCGTCACCGGGCTCGACCTCGACCGGGCGGGTGGCGTCGGTCAGCACGGTCGTGGTGTACCCCAGCCGCACCGCGTCCAACGCGGTCTCCTTGACGCAGTAGTCGGTGGCGAGGCCCACCACGACGACCCGCTCGATGCCATGGGATCGCAGCACGTCGTCGAGCCCGGTGGGGCGCGTGTCACCGGTCGTGGGGTGCATCATCGAGAATCCCGAGTAGCCGTCCTCGCCGCCCGCCCCCTTGCGGATCCGGTCGCCGGCCACGCTCAGCCGGGGGTGCAGCTCCGCGCCCCAGGTGCCGCCGACGCAGTGGACGGGCCAGGTCCCGCCGTCCTTGGCGAAGTGCGGCGTGTCTGCCGGGTGCCAATCCTGCGTGTACACCACCAGCGCGCCCGCCTCTTTCGCCGCCTCGATCTCGGCGTTGGTGGCGTCGATGACCGACTCGGCATCACGCACGTAGAGCGACCCGTCGGGGTCGGCGAAGTCGTTCTGGACGTCGAGCACCAGGAGGGCGGTCTGTCTGTCGTAGGGGCCGGCCACGTGGAGAAAACTAGGCGCGTGGACCGGTCGACGCGCGACCTGTCAGGAATGGGTTGGGACGCGGCACCTCCGGCGTCGTAATGTGTGGGCCACAACGACAGGTGCGGTTCTCCCCGATCCCCCTCGCTGAAGCCGCCGTCTGCAGCCGTCGAGCACCTCTCGGCCCCCGCCGTGGCCTTCCGGCCTTTGAGCGCGACCAGCGCGATGTGCCCTATGTCACTCACGTGCATCCGCTGGGGTGTGCGGGAACGAAACATGGCGGACAGGCGTTCACCGAGGCCCTCGGATATCTGGGACGAACCCAGCGGATCCCGGTTCCTTCCCCCGAGAACTGGGAAAACCCGCGATTGCGGGGAATCTCGCCACGGCAGTGGTGGTTGAGGAGTTATGTCATGAGTGATTCGGTTGGTCAGTACCTGAACGAAATCGGGCTCGTCCCCCTCCTCACAGCGAACGAGGAGCGCGAGCTGTCGCAGACGATCGAGCGTGGGCGGGACGCCCAGGCACGCATCGACGCGGGCGAGCGCGGGCGCGATCTCCGCAAGGCCGTCGCCGCCGCGGCCGCCGCCAAGGACCGCTTCATCCGGGCCAACCTCCGGCTGGTGGTCAGCATCGCCCGCCGTTACCCCCTGCCTCCCTCGATGGAGCTGCTCGACCTCATCCAGGAGGGCAACCTGGGCCTCGAGCACGCCGTCGACAAGTTCGACTGGCGCAAGGGCTTCAAGTTCTCCACCTACGCCACCTTCTGGATCCGCCAGGCCATCGGCCGGGCGCTCGACCAGAAGGCGAGCCTCGTCCGCCTGCCGGGCGACCGGTCCGCCTCGCTGCGGGCGGCGCTGCGCCAGGCGTCGGGCGACGGCGAGGAGCTCGACGACGAGAACGCGCGCCTCTACCGGCTCACCACGCCCACGTCGCTCGACCGCCCGGTGGGCGACGACGACGGCAGCGAGCTGGTGGACCTGCTGGCGGCCGACGTGCCCACCCCCGAGGCGGTGCTCGTCGACCGCGAGGAGGAGCAGGCGCTCCACGACCTGCTCGGCGTCCTCGACACGCGGGCGCGCTACGCCGTGGAGCAGCGCTTCGGCCTGACCGACGGCCGCAAGCGGAGCTACCGCGAGGTGGGCGAGGAGCTGGGCGTGACCGCCGAGGCCGCCCGCCGCCTGGTGAAGCGGGCGGTGGACGTGGTCCGCGAAGAGGCCCTCGCCCGGGCCAGTGCCGCCTGAGACCCGGCGCTCGTCGGGTCACACTGCGCGAATCGCATTGCATACGGTGGCAGGTGCCCGCAAGCATGGCGCAGCATGACCACACAATGGTCGCCTGACTCGTGGCGGGCGAAGCCGGCGGCGCAGCAACCGCCCTGGCCCGACGAAGCCGATCTCGATCACGCGCTCAAGCACCTCGCATCGCTGCCGCCCCTGGTGTTCGCGGGCGAGGCCCGCGAGCTGACGACCCAGCTCGCCGAGGTGGCCGAGGGCAAGGCGTTCCTGCTCCAGGCGGGTGACTGCGCCGAGTCGTTCGAGGCGTTCTCCGCCGACGCCATCCGCGACAAGCTGAAGGTCATCCTGCAGATGGCCGTCGTGCTCACCTACTCGACCGGCGTGCCGGTCATCAAGGTGGGTCGGATCGCCGGCCAGTTCGCCAAGCCCCGGTCGTCGCCCACCGAGATCATCGAGGGCCTGGAGCTGCCGTCGTTCCGGGGCCACATGGTCAACGACATCGTGCCGAGCACCGCGGCGCGCCAGCCCGACCCGGACCGGCTCGTGCAGGCCTACCACCAGTCGGCGGCGACGCTGAACCTGCTGCGTGCGTTCACCAAGGGCGGCTTCGCCGACCTGTCGCGCGTGCACGAGTGGAACCAGCAGTTCGTGGCGTCGAGCCCCGAGGGCCGGCGCTACGACCGGGTGGCCGACGACATCGGCCGGGCCCTGCGGTTCATGGCCGCGTGCGGCGTGACCACGGCGAGCCAGCCCAACCTCCACGAGGTCGACTTCTTCACCAGCCACGAGGCGCTCATCCTCGGCTACGAGGAGGCGCTCACCCGCCGCGACTCGCTCACCGGGCAGTGGTACGACTGCTCCGCCCACATGCTCTGGATCGGCGAGCGGTCCCGCCAGCTCCACGGCGCCCACGTCGAGTTCCTGCGGGGGGTGGACAACCCCCTCGGCTGCAAGATCGGCCCGACCAGCACGCCCGAGGAGGTCCTCGCCCTGTGCGAGGCGCTCAACCCCGAGCGCAAGCCGGGGCGCCTGACGCTCATCGCCCGCATGGGCAACGAGGCCGTGGCCGACCGCCTGCCGCCGCTGCTGGCCGCCGTCCGCGACGCCGGCCACCCGGTGGTGTGGGCGTGCGACCCGATGCACGGCAACACGTTCACCTCGGACACCGGCCGCAAGACGCGTGACTTCGACGACGTGCTGGGCGAGATCGCCGGGTTCTTCGCCGCCCACTGGGCCGAGGGCACCTGGCCCGGTGGCGTCCACATCGAGCTCACCGGCGAGGACGTGACGGAGTGCATCGGCGGCGGCGACGCGCTGGGCCATGCCGACCTCGACGACCGCTACGAGACGATGTGCGACCCGCGGCTCAACGGCCGCCAGTCGATCGACCTCGCGTTCCAGGTCGCGGAGCTGCTGGACAGCCGCTGAGCCGGCAGGGTGCGGCCGCGGGCCGCCACCGACTGCCACCAGCGCGGCGGCGGGGTCGCACCCGGCGTGAGACTGCGTTCCAACATGCACCACGAGTCGAGGACGAAGGGCCGACGCCGATTCCCTGAGGTGGTGGCGGCCCATACTTGGGTGTGACCGTTACCGCTGCCTCGCTCGACGCTGCGTCTCCGCCGTCGATCGAGGCGGCCGCGGCGCTCACCCCGGACCAGGTGCTCGACGCTCTCGGGTCCCGGGCGTCGGGGCTGACCACGACGGAGGTCGCAGCACGGTCAGAGCTCTTCGGCCCGAACGCGGTGCGCTCCCATCATGCGAGCGCGTGGTCGGTGCTGTCCCGCCAGCTGCACAGCCCGTTGTTGTGGTTGTTGCTCGCGGCGGCGGCCGTGTCCGGGGTCGTCGGCGAGGGGTTCGATGCCCTCATCATCGGGGTGATCGTCGCGGCGTCGGTCGGGCTCGGGTTCTTCAACGAGTATCGGGCCGAGCGCGCCGCGGAGGCGATGCACTCGGAAATCCGCCACGACGTCGCCACGACGCGCGGCGGCGAGTTGGTGAGCGTCGAGGTCACTCGCCTGGTGCCGGGCGACATCGTGCACCTGGGTGTCGGTTCCATCGTCCCTGCTGACGTGCGGCTACGCGCCGCGAACAACCTCGAGTGCGACGAGTCGATCCTGACGGGGGAATCGGTGCCGGCGGAGAAGTCCGCCCGCCCTGTGGCAAGCGGTGCTCCGCTCGCGGAGCTGTCGTCGTGCCTGTTCATGGGGACGGTCGTCCACGAGGGCACCGCCGATGCGGTGGTGGTGGCCACCGGCGCCTCGACGCAGTTCGGGCGGATCGCCGTCGGGCTCGGCCAACACCACCCCCAGACCGAGTTCCAGCTCGGCCTCACCCGCTTCTCGGGGCTGTTGGCCAGAGTCGGCGGGCTGCTCAGCGTCGCGATCTTCGTGATCAACGTCGCCTTGGGCCGCCCCGTCATCGACGCCGTGCTGTTCTCCCTGGCGGTCGCGGTGGGTATCACCCCCCAGCTGCTGCCTGCGGTCGTGTCGACCAGCCTGGCCACGGGGTCTCGCCGACTCGCGGAGAAGAAGGTGCTCGTCAAGCGGCTCGTGTGCATCGAGGACCTCGGCGACATCGACGTGCTGTTCACCGACAAGACCGGCACTCTCACCGACGGCCACATCAGCTTCGAACGAGCCATCACCGCGACTGGCGACGACGGACCCGACGTCTTCACCCTCGGCCTGGTGTGCAACGAGTCCACGCCGACCGGGGGCACGGCCGTGGGCGGCAACCCGCTCGACATCGCCCTCTGGGAAGCCCCCGGCGCGACCGACAGCCCTACTGGGGAGTTCCGGCGGGTCGCCATCGCCCCCTTCGATCATGACCGCCGTTGTGTGTCGGTGCTCGCCGACCGCGACGGCCAACAGCTCCTCATCACCAAGGGCGCACCCGAAGCGGTCTTCGACCGGTGCACCAACATCCCCGACGAAGCACAGCGAGTGCTCGACGTCGAGTTCAGCGCCGGCAACCGCGTGGTCGCCATCGCCACCCGGATGGCTCCCCAGCTCACCACGATCGCCGTCGACGACGAACACGACCTGACCCTTGCCGGGTTCCTCGTCTTCCTCGACCAGCCCAAGCCGTCGGCTGCCACGTCGATCACACGACTCGCCGAGCTCGGCATCACCGTCAAGATCGTCACCGGCGACAACCCCGTCGTCGCCGAGACGGTCTGCCGCGCCCTCGGCGTCGTCTCGGGCGGCACCCTCACCGGTGCTGACCTCGACACCCTCGACGACTCCCAGCTCACAGCGGCTGTCAACGAGGCCAGCATCTTCGCCCGGGTCAGCCCCGAGCAGAAGGCCCGCATCCTGCGGGCCCAGCGCGACGCCGGCTCGGCGGTGGCATTCCTCGGCGACGGCGTCAACGACGCCCTCGCCCTGCACCACGCCGACGTCGGGATCTCGGTCGATTCGGCCACCGATGTCGCCAAGGACGCCGCCGACATCATCCTCCTCGAACGTGACCTCGACGTGCTCGCCGACGGCATTGCCGAAGGCCGCGGGATCTTCGCCAACACCATCAAATACGTGCTCATGGGCACCTCGTCGAACTTCGGGAACATGTTCAGCGTCACCGTCGCCGCCGCGTTCCTGCCGTTCCTGCCGATGCTCCCGTTCCAGATCCTGCTCAACAACCTGCTCTACGACTCCAGCCAGATGACGATCCCCACCGATCGGGTCGACGAGGAACAGCTCGCCCGACCGTCGCACTGGGACATCGGGTTCATCCGCCGCTTCATGGTACGTTTCGGCCCGATCAGCTCGGTGTTCGACTTCGCCACCTTCGCGGTCATGCTCTGGGTCTTCGACGCCGGTGCGGCCCTCTTCCGCTCCGGCTGGTTCGTCGAGTCCCTCGCCACCCAGGCGCTCATCGTGTTCGTCATCCGGACCCGAAGGGTCCCGTTCGTCCGGAGCCGACCGTCGCGGCCGCTGCTCGCCTCGGTGGTCGCCGTGGTGAGCATCGGCGCGCTGATCCCCCAGAGCCCGCTCAACGACACGCTCGGGTTCGCTCCGCTCCCGGCCGCGTTCTTCGCCATGCTCGTCGCGTTCGTCGTGGCCTACCTGGCGTGCGTCGAGGTCGCCAAGTACTTCTTCTACAAGACTGCCGTTCCCACCAGGACCCAACCCCTCCAACGCGGTGGCACCCACCGCGTCCACCGTCTCGCCGCCCGCTGGAGCCATCGCCGGCCCTTGCCGCTCTGACCCCAGGCGCGCCGCCGGGCGCCGCAGGGGCTGCACCGCTCGCCGGGGCGGCCTGACCAGCGTTTCTGGACCGCCGTGGAGCCGGCAACCAAGGAGACCAACCATGACTCCCACCCGCCGGTTCCCCGTACTCGGTGTTGTGGCGCTCATCGCCTCCGCGTCTTGTCCGGCAGGGCGGGCGGGGAGTTGTGAACGTCCCGCTACGGATCGGGTGCGTCAGGTGTCACCCGCCGGTGCGGCCAGCGTGACCGCCTCGAGCTGGACGAGCCGGCCCAGGTCGTCGGCGACGACCCAGATCCGGCTGATGCGCTCGTCCCGGACGGTGAGCACGTCGATACCGATGACGTCGAACACCCGCCCGGTCGGCTCGACCGTGCCCAGCGCCGTCGACAGCGGACCCACGTGACGGCCCCGCTGACGCAGAACCACTGCCAGCGTGCCGGGCAACTCGCTGCGATCGAGCACCTCTATGTCGAGATCCGTGAAGCTCGCATGCAGTGCCCGATACCGCTCGACCAACTCGCAGATCGCCACGTCGCGCCCATTGAGCGTCACCGGGTCGGTATAGACCTCCCGGAACGCCGCCTCGTCTCGCATGTCAGTGGTCGGAACCCGGGTCCAGAGCGCAGCCAGTCGATCGACCGAGTCAGCCACCGAACGACTGTCCCGCAACCGGCACTGTCTGTCCACCCCCCTGACGGCGGCGAACACCAGCTCCGTCATCTACCGTGCAACAACACCTCGGGGATACCCCGACGATGAGATGGCCGGGCCGGCGGCTCGCGAGCGTCGGCGATCAGCGCCGGGGCTGCCACTCGTTGGGGTCGTGGCTGAGCAACAGTCGGTCGGGATCGAGCGCGTGGAGCTTCTTCAGCGATGCCACACCCGCAGCTTCATCCCGTCCGCCATCTCCCAGGGTCGCCGCCTCGAAGCTCCCCACGTTCCAGGAGGCCTGGCAGCAGACGATCGTTCGCGTCCCGTTCCTGTCCTCGATGAGCACCGACTGGTGCCCCGGAGTGTGGCCAGGAGTGGCGACGACGCTGACGCCGGAGGCGACTTCGTGATCGCCTTCGATCACCTCGAGGTCAACGCTCGGAGGAAAGGCCCATTCGGGCACGGTGTACATCGGCGCCTTCGCGGCTTCGACCTCGGCCTGCTGCACGATGATGCGGGAACGGGCGAACCGGTGGTTCTGGCCGCAGTGGTCGAAATGCAGGTGCGATGTGATCACGATGGCCACGTCCTCGATGCGCACACCGTGACGATCCAACGCCTCATCGAGATCATGGTGCACCGGCGAGTAGAGCTCGTCGATCATCTCGTTCCCGATCCCCACACCGGTGTCGATCAGGATCGGCGCCTCGGGGTGAAGCACCAGGTAGGCGAACACCGGGAACGTCGGCCGCGCCCATGGCAGGCTCGGCGCCGGCGTGACGTCGGTCAGGTGGAGCCGATGCACACCGATCATCGGTCACGACCCGTCGGACTGCTCACGAGGAAGAGTCTCTCAAAGACGCCTGCTGCTGTGCACCCCTCGACGGAAGCCGAACCGCCGACGGGCCACCAGCGCACGGCCCAACCCCACGAACGGGAACAGGTCACCCCACGACCCCATCGTCGCCAGCGTGATCGCGGCCACCCGCCCAGCCTCGCCCACCCGCGGCCAGGGCACCCCAATGGCCCGCGTCGCCGCGGGCACCCGACTCCTTGCCGACCAGGAAAGGTGGGTGCTACCGCTCCAGGTACGCGGCGAGGTTCGCCAAGGAGGAGGCGAGTCCTGCGGCGTGGTCCTCCGCGGAGATGCCGTCGGGGACGTCGTCGGCACGGATCTCGACGCGCGCCCCCGCATCGACGGCGGTGACCTCCCAGGTCATGGTCATGGTGCCGGCGTAGGCGGGGTCATCGGAGACGAAGTCCACCGCCTGCACGACCCGCGCGCCGGGGACGACGTCGAGGAAGCGACCCTCGACGATGTCGGAGTCCGCCGTGGCCTTGCCCGGTGCGCCGGACGCGTCGGCGTAGGTCAGCACCATCCGGTACGACCCGCCGGGGCGGGCATCGAAACGTTCGAACCTGCCGCTCATGCCCCCAGGCGGCAGCCACGCGACGAGCGCATCGGGATCGACGAGGGCGGCGTAGACGCGCTCGGGCGGCGCCGCGATCACCCGCGAGGCCCTGTCCGTACGTGGCACCGCGTGATCCTATGTGCGGTGAACCCATCTGAGCCGCCATCGCCATCCGCGCCCCGGCGGGCTCGTCAATCAGCCTCTCAACCAGTTTGGCTGTAGGACTGGAAGGTCTCTGGATCAGGTCCGACGAGGGATTGGCTGCCCTCACCGCCGACGGCAAGCCCGACCACATCGTTGGTTCCGTCGTCGTTCTCGACGAGGGCCCATATGACGATGGGGAGAGTGCCCTGCGAGGTCTGCATCTTGGCTCCGTGCAGGGCGGCTGCGATCTGCAATATCTTCACCGGCGTCACGGTAGACGCGGGCACCAGGAGGCGCACCAGGGGCCGGCTTGGGGGACGAGCTAGCTGCAACCAGGCGGCATTGGATTGAGGCGCTGCCAGTAACGCCCACCCTCTGGCTCGGCCGGGCCGCCATCAAACGCACCCTCGGCCGGCTCGACAACTGCCACGACGCGGTCCTCGGGCAGGAGACCCAGTGCGGTGGCGCAGTGCATGCACCGGCCGGTCTCGAATGCCACCCGGTGGCCGAACTGCTGGCAGGCGAAGGTCCGCATCGGGAGCAGCGTGGGGATGTCGAAGCGGCAGCCGGCCAGCGGCCGACCGTGGGAAGGCCGCTGAAACGGAAAGAACCGCCGGCGCGAGCCGGCGGTTCTGCTCACTGGATGGGGCGGTGAAGCTCAGACCACGCGGACGTTGCGAGCTTCCTCGCCCTTGCGGCCGGGGCCAGTCTCGAACTCCACCCGATCACCCTCTGCGAGCGACCGGTGGCCGTCACCCTCGATGTTGGAGTGGTGGACAAAGACGTCGTCACCGACCTCGCGGGAGATGAAGCCGAAGCCTCTCTCGTCGCTGAAGAACTTCACGGTACCTGTAGACATGTTTCTCTTTCGGTTCCGGGCCGACCCGTCTGGCCGAACACCGGTTCGGATCAGCCTACGGCGGCCGACGCGCACGTCCACCTGGTCCTGCACGCAGCGCCCGGCCACCCGAACCACGACGGCACTTTCCTGCGGTGGATGCCTAACCCTTGCCTAACCCCAATACCGTTCAGTTAAGACTACAGCGGTGTAGTTTGGTGGGGTGTCTCGTGCTGGCTGGAAGAAGCTGCCCTCGGGGCGTCGCCTGTCGGATGTGGTGTCGGTGGGGTTGTTGACCAGGGTGTTCCCACCGGATGTGGTGGATGAGGTGATCGCCGAGTCGGGGCGCAGGGAGCAGCGGCACCGGTGGTTGCCGGCCCGGGTGATGACGTACTTCTCGGTGGGGATGGCGCTGCACGCGGACGGGTCGTATGAGGACGTGCTGGGTCTTTTGACCGACGGTCTGGCGTGGGCGGACCCGGACCCGGATGCTGAGCCGTTGTCGTTGCCGTCGAAGTCAGCGATCTTCCAGGCCCGCGACCGGCTGGGCGCGGAGCCGGTGGCCGCCCTGTTCAACAGAGTGGCCCGGCCGTTGGCCACGCCGGCGACGCCGGGGGCGTGGCTGGCCGGGCGGCGGCTGGTGGCGATCGATGGGACCTGCCTGGATGTTGCCGATACCGCCGTGAACGATGAGCACTTCGGTCGGCCGGGGGTGAACAAGGGGGAGCGCTCGGCGTTCCCCCAGGCCCGGGTGGTGGCGTTGGCCGAGTGCGCCACCCATGCCATCTTCGACGCGGTCGTGGGCCCCTACACGTCCCCGGAAAACACGTTGGCCCGAGAGCTGGTCGGGCGTCTCGAGCCCGGGATGCTGGTGCTGGCCGACCGGGGTTTCTGCGGGTTCCCGCTGTGGTCACGGGCCGCGGCCACCGGCGCGGACCTGCTGTGGCGGGCCATGCCGAACATGAAGCCCCGCCACATCGAGACCCTGGCCGATGGCACATGGCTGGCCGAACTGCACCCCGCCAACAACAGCCCCGACCGGCACGCCGATGCGGTGACGATCCGGGTCATCGACTACCAGATCGACGACGGCCGGACCAATGACCAGACCTACCGGTTGTTCACCACGCTGTTGGACCCCGAGGTGGCGCCGGCGACCGACCTCGCCCTCGCGTACGCGCCGCGCTGGGAGATCGAGAGCGCGTTCGATGAGCTCAAGACCCACCAGCGCGGCCCCCGCACGGTGCTGCGCTCCAAGTCACCCGACCTGGTCCTGCAGGAGATCTGGGGCCACCTGTGCTGCCACTTCGCCATCCGGACCCTCATGTGGGAAGCCGCCGACCACGCCGGCATCGACGCTGACCGGGTCAGCTTCGTCGCCGCGCTCCGCATCGCCCGCCGCTCCATCACAGCGGCGCGCGATTTTCCCCCCTCAACCCGCTGACCACGGCTGGCGCCACGCCATTGCGCTGCTCTGCCGCCGGCTCAACCCCGCCCGCCGACACCGCACCAACCCCCGCCTCATCAAACGCAAGTACGTCAAATGGCACGTCAAACGCGCCCGGCACGCCCACTGGCCCCAGCCCACCGGGCCACCCACCGCCACCATCCTCACCACTAACTAAACGGTATTGGGACTAGCCGGTCTGGAAACTCACCTCCGTGATCGTCTGGTTGCCGCTCGCCTCGATGGCCAGCACCTCGACCTTGTAGCCGGTGTTCGCCTCCAGGAACTCCGGAGGGATCGTCACACTCGTGGCCGTCGCGGGCAGGTCGACCTGGAACGTCCGGGCCTCATCCTCCCGCTCGACGATCACCTGAAAGCCGACGATGTCGATGCCCACTGGTTCGACGGCGGGCTCCCAAACCACCACCGCGGCGTCGGCCGGCACCACGCCGCCCTCTTCCGGGGACACCACGACAGGACCGGCCGGGATGTCGTGGCTGAGCAGGGCGCTCCCGGTGAGGCGCTCGCCCTCCACGGTCTTGCCCGAGAAGGTGTACTCGCCCTCCGGGAACAGGGCCAGGAACTCCTCCAGCGGCATCTCGTCGAACGATGGCTCCTCGCTCTCCCAGAACAGCTCGGTCAAGCCGAGGTTCTTCAGCTGGCCCCCGCCGGCGACGTCGAAGATCTTCCGGCCTTCGGGAGACCTGACCTGGATGGATCGCCAGGCTTCGCCGTCGAGGAAGAGCTGAAGGCCTGCGTCGCCGTCTGTGGAGTTGACCTCGACGATGATCGACGTGTCCTCGAGGGGAACCGTCCTCACGTCCGCCCCGGCCCCATTCAACGACAGCGCCAAGGCGCTCAACAGCATCAACACGGCGACCACCGCCATTAGACGCTTCTTCATGCGGCTGCTCCTCTCTCGCGCCGCCCGCGGCGTCAGCCGCGGACGCTGGACGGGTCTGCTCGCACGCCGCGTCAACGAGCGGAAGCCACGTTCGGGCGCGCTCCCACCCACGCTTCCGCGACCCCGCAAACCTACGACCAGCCCCCTGACAGGACGCTGAACAACCGGGGTGTCGCTACCCGGCATGCCCGAGAGCGACCGGTGACCCTGGCCCTGCTGCTGTGGGCGACCGCCTGTCACCCACCCCGATCACCGGCATATCCCGCTTCCCCCCTGACGCGATCACACCGGCATAACGACCGATCCGGGGCCCCGCTGGACAATCCAGGGTGCTCAGGCGATCGAACACCTGGTCGCACCGCCGAGCGTCCCCTAGTGCGCGGCGGGGAAGTCGGGGGCCCGAGGCGCTCCATACGTGGCCAAACGTGCCGGGTCTGGGACACCCGGCACCTGTACGGGGCCTTCCGGCCCCGGTGAGCGGCGGTGTCAACGTGAGCGCGAGGTTCGGGGAGCGCTTCGCGATCTCGCGTTACCGATGACGCTGACGGTCGTAGCGAACGAGTGCTGGCGCGGAGTCGCGGGTGCGACCCGCATATCAGCCGTTCTGGGGCACGTGCGACCAGGGCTGCAGATACTGGAAGATGCACCCGTGTCGAGATGAGCTACTGAGCCTCGATCCACCGATGCGGTAGCTGGCGGTCGGGGTCGCGTATCCGCGAAA
>DASSGC010000647.1:0-2257 GCA_035693765.1 Acidimicrobiales bacterium | reverse complement strand
GGTCGCCCGGGACGACCGGCTCGAACAGCGGCGTGCTGAGCTGCATGGCCGCCACGTCCACGCCGTCGTCGCCGTCGTAGCTGACGTCCAGCGCGAGCGCCCGGATCGGCTCGAACAGCGACGACCGGCGGACGACGGCGTGCAGCCCGTGCACGGGTTCCTCCGCCCCCGCGGACTCGGACGGCGCCGTCGCCGCCGCCGCCCGGGCGCCGTCGGTGCGGTCGGCGGGGCAGACGGCGACGGCCACGATGCAGGCGCCGGCGAGCGCGGCGGCGACACGTCCCATGTGCCGAACGTACCTGGTGACCCTGCGTCCGCGCCCCGGTACGGGCCGCCGGGCGGCCGGATCCCGGGCCGCGCGGCGGGCGGCCGGCGCGGGCCGTGGCGGATGCCCCAGCGAGCGGCCCGGACGGCCGTTCCCGACCCGATCGGGTGGGCCGAGCCGGGAGGTCAGGCCGCCGACGCGGCCGGCCAGGCGGCCCGCTCGATGTCGTAGTGGAGCGCGACGACCGCACCGCGCCGGTCGGTCGGCGGGATGACGACCTCGCGCCGCCGCGTCAGGCCCAGCCGCTCGGCCACGGCGACCGACGCCAGGTTGGTGGCCTGGGGCAGCGAGCAGATCCGTTCGAGGCCGAGGGTGCCGAAGCCCTCGTCGAGCGCCGCCCGCGCGCCCTCGGTGGCATAGCCCCGGCCCCACGCCGACGGGGCGAGCCGCCAACCGACCTCGACCGCGGGCAGGATCTCCGGCAGGAAGGTCGGCACCGACAGGCCCACATAGCCGATGACCCGGTCGTCGTGGCGGGTGCGGGCGACCCAGCAGCCGAACCCGGCGATCGCCCAGCCGGCGATCTGCCGGTCGAGGAACTCGGCGGTCTCGCGCGGGGTGAAGCCACGGCCGTAGGGGAAGCGCCAGACCTCGGGCTGGGCGAACACCGCCGTCAGGTCCCCCAGGTCGTCGGGGCGGAAGCGCCGGAGGTCGAGGCGTTCCGTCTGCACGTCGGGCAGGGGCGCGGCGATGGGTGGCACCGGGGAGAGCTCCGCCATCGGACCATCATCGCCTCGCACCGTGGTGAGCGCGGCCGAGCCGTGCGTGACAGATGGCACGGACCGACCCGGTCGCCCCGCTGCGTGGCCCCGGCGGCACGGACGCGGCCGGGATGCGGCCGCTGCGGCCGACCTGGGCACACTGTGGCCCGTCCCGATCCACCGCCATCCACGTCACGAAGGAGTCCCGTTGGCGCACCTCGTCACCGCCGTGATCAAGCCGCACAAGCTGGAGGAGGTGAAGAACGCGCTCCGGGAGGCCGGGGCCCATGGCCTGTCGGTCGGAGAGATCCAGGGGTTCGGCCGCCAGGGCGGCAAGAGCGAGACGTTCCGCGGCGCCGAGTACACCATCGAGTTCGTCCCCAAGGTGCGCATCGAGGTCGTCGTCCCGTCCGAGGACGCGGGAAGGTTCGTCGACGTCATCACCGAGGCGGCCCGCACAGGCCGGATCGGGGACGGGAAGGTCTGGACCTACCCGCTCGACTCGGTGACCCGGGTGCGCACGGGCGAGAAGGGCGACGACGCGATCTAGTTGTCCTAGTGCCGCGTCTGGCAACGTTGCCGGCGTTGGGGCGGCCCGACTCCGAGCCGGCGATCGGAGGCACCCGCCCGTCGCGCCGAGCCAAGATGGGGATGTGCCCGGGCGAGCCGCGTGGTGGGCCATCACGATCGATTGCATCGAGCCTCGTCGGCTCGCCAGCTTCTGGTCCGACCTCTTCGGGTGCGCCGTAGTAGAGCCCGGAACGGATCGCCCGGGTTGGCTGCGCCTACAGCCACTTGGTTCGAACGGACCCTTCATCAACTTCCAGCCCGTGAAGGAACCGCGCGTCGGCAAGGTACGCATCCACGTCGACGTCCTCGTTGACGACATCGACCCCGCGGTCGAGCATGTCGTCGCTCTGGGCGGCGCCGACACCGGGGCGCGGGAAGAGCTCCCCCGTGGTCGGATCGCAGTCATGCGTGACGCGGAGGGGAACGAGTTCTGCCTCCTCGCGCCTCCTGCTTCATGACCGCCACCCGGCAGAACCTAACCGCCGAAGATTTGCGCGACGCGAGAGACAGCTGGGTTGGTTGTCAGGCTGCCGCGGCGATGTATTGGGCTGGGAAGTGGTGGTCGTGGGTGGCGATGGCGGCGGCCATGACGAGTTGACCGTGGGGGGTCACTCGGTAGAGGCGAGCGCGGGGAACCTTGGCCACGAGATGGTGGCCACGG
>DASSGC010000646.1:0-3485 GCA_035693765.1 Acidimicrobiales bacterium | reverse complement strand
GAGCCGTTCGCGCGGCTGGGGAGCTCGGCGCCCGAGCTCGACGCGTCGCTGATCGCCCACGCCGTCGTGGGCAGGCTGTCCGACCACCTGTCGGGCCGGACCCGGCCCGGCCGGGCGGAGACCGAGCACCTCGTGGCGTTCGCCCTGCGGACGGCCGCCGGCGGCGACCCCACCTCCCGGTGAGCCCGCCGGCGCACCGTCGTGGTGTCCGGGGCGGTCGGGCATCGGCTCAGATCACCAGGGAGTCGTGACCCTCCCAGTACCGCTCGCGCAGGACCCGCTTGTAGAGCTTGCCGTTCGGGTCGCGGGGCAGCTCGTCGACGAAGTCGACGGTGCGCGGGCACTTGTAGGTGGCCAGCTCGGCCCGGCAGTGGGCCAGCAGCTCGGCCTCCAGCTCCGGACCCGCCGCGGCCGGGTCGGTGGCCTGCACCACCGCCTTCACCGCCTCGCCCATCTCGGGGTCGGGCACGCCGATCACCGCGACGTCGGCGATCGCCGGGTGGCCGGCCAGCACGTTCTCGGCCTCCTGCGGGTAGATGTTCACCCCGCCGGAGATGATCATGTGCGCCTGGCGGTCGGTGAGGTACAGGTAGCCGTCCCCGTCGAGGTAGCCGATGTCGCCGAGCGTCCGCCACCCCCGGTCGTTCGCGATCGAGGCCGTCTTGCCGGGATCGTTGTGGTACTCGAACGGGCGCCCGCCGGCGAAGTACACGACGCCTGCCTGGCCGGCGGGCAGCTCGTGCCCGTCCTCGCCGACGATGTGGCACTCGCTCATGGGCCGGCCGACCGACCCCGGGTGGTCGAGCCACTCGGCGGCGGTGATGTGCGTGTTGCCGATGTCCTCGGTGCCGGCGTAGTACTCGTTGATGATCGGGCCCCACCACTCGATCATCTGGCGCTTGACGGCGACGGGGCAGGGCGCGGCGCCGTGCATGACGAGCTCCAGGCTCGACACGTCGTAGCGGTCGCGCTCCTCCTTCGGCAGCCGGAGCATGCGCACGAACATCGTCGGGACGAACTGCGCGTGCGTCACCCGGTGGCGCTCGATGAGCTCGAGGCACTGGCGCGGGTCGAACCGCTCCATCACCACGACCGTCGCACCCAGCCGCTGCATCGACATGCAGTAGACGAGCGGCGCCGAGTGGTACAGCGGCGCCGGCGACAGGTACACCGAACCGGCCCCGCCGCCCACCGCGCCGATGCCCTGCGCGACCTGCACCGGCGCCGCTGCGGGATCGCCGAAGGGCGTGCCGGGCAGCGGCTTGCGCACGCCCTTCGGCCGCCCGGTCGTGCCCGACGAGTAGAGCATCTCCCGTCCCTCGCACTCGCCGTCGAGCGGTCCGGGCTCCTCACCGGCCAGCACCTCGTCGTAGCGCTCGAAGCCCGCCAGGTCGCCGGTCGCGCAGATCCGGATCGGGAGGCGCGACAGGTCGAGGCCGGCCACGACCCCGGCCATCGCCTCGGACGCCACGACCGCGGCCGCGCCGCAGTCGTCGAGCACGTACTGCACCTCGCCGGGGCGCAGGTGGCTGTTGACGGCCGTGTAGTGGAGGCCGGAGCGCTGCGCCGCCCACGCGACCTCCAGGAACTGCCGGTTGTTCTCCATGAGGATGGCGATGTGGCCGCCGGCGGGGAGGCCCCGCGCGCGCAGTGCCCGGGCCAGCCGGGTGGTCCGGTCCTCGAGCTGGGCGTAGGTCGTCGTCTCGCCGCTCGAGGCCATGAGGACGGCGACCGCGCCCGGGGTGTGCTCGGCGTGCCAGGTCGGCGTCATCGGCAGCGTCACTGCGGTCCCCTCATGCCCTCGATCGATCCCCGTGCCGGTCACGGGCGCTCTCGCGCGATGTCACGCGACCATCGCGCGCTCAGAATAACATTCTCCAGTTTGAGAACACGACTTTGCGCCCGCCGGCCGGTGTGGCATGTTGGGATGATGACCCGCTTCTCGGGCGCCGTCATCCGGGTCGACAGCGGCGTCACCCGCAAGGTCTGACCGAACACCAGAGGGGGACAGCCGATGAGCACGACCGAGGCCGAGGCCTACTACGACCCGTACGACTTCGAGATCGACTCGGACCCGTACCCCGTGTGGCGGCGGCTCCGCGAGGAGCATCCGCTCTACCACAACGAGCGGTACGACTTCTTCGCCCTGAGCCGGTTCGAGGACGTCCAGCGCGGCCTCATCGACTGGCGGACGTACAGCTCCGCCCAGGGCACCCTGCTCGAGCTGATCCGGAGCGGCATCGAGCTGCCGCCGGGGTCGATCATCTTCGAGGACCCGCCGGCCCACGACCTCCACCGCGGGCTGCTGTCCCGGGTCTTCACGCCCCGCAGGGTGAGCGCCCTCGAGCCGAAGGTGCGCGAGTTCTGCGTCCGCAGCCTCGACCCGCTGGTCGGGGCGGGCGGCTTCGACTTCATCGCCGACCTCGGTGCGCAGATGCCCATGCGCACCATCGGCATGCTCCTCGGCATCCCCGAGAAGGACCAGCAGGCGATCCGCGACCTCATCGACGACGGCCTCCGCCTCGGCGAGGGCGACGGGCCCACCCTCCCCGACGACCCGCGGGTCGAGGCGCAGGCGGCCGCCATCGCCGACTACATCGACTGGCGGGTGCAGAACCCGTCCGACGACCTGATCACCGAGCTGCTCGCCGCCGAGTACGAGGACGAGGCCGGCGAGCGCCGCCGGCTCACGCGCGACGAGCTGGTCTCCTACGTGAACCTCCTCGCCGCCGCGGGCAACGAGACCACGACGCGGCTCATCGGGTGGGCCGGGAAGGTGCTCGCCGACCACCCCGACCAGCGGCGGGAGGTGGCCGAGGACCTCACGCTCGTACCCCAGGCCGTCGAGGAGCTGCTGCGGTACGAGTCGCCCGCTCCCGTCATGGGGCGCTACGTCACGAAGGACGTCGAGCACTACGGGCAGGTCGTGCCCGAAGGCAGCGTGATGCTCCTGCTCGT
Source organism: Acidimicrobiales bacterium (assembly GCA_035693765.1). Classification (GTDB taxonomy): domain Bacteria; phylum Actinomycetota; class Acidimicrobiia; order Acidimicrobiales; family VFJN01; genus ZC4RG19. Next base: position 527 of record DASSGC010000646.1, on the reverse strand, counting down.
CGGGTCGGCCAACCGCGACGACCGGAAGTTCCCCGACGGCGACCGGTTCGACATCCACCGCCGGATCGACCAGCACGTCGCCTTCGGCCACGGCATCCACTTCTGCCTCGGTGCGGCGCTGGCCCGGCTGGAGGGGCGCGTCGCGCTGGAAGAGGTGCTGAGGCGCTTCCCGGCGTGGGAGGTCGACACGGACAACGCGGTGCAGGCCCGCACCACGTCGGTGCGGGGCTGGGAGCGCCTACCGGTGCTGACCACGACGGCTAGGAGGTCGAGCGGATAGGGCGCTCGCCACGGCCCACGCGTGGGGATTTGGCGTGGAAGCACCAGCTCCACAGCTCGGCCGACCGGCAACGCAGCACGGTGACACGCGCCGGCGTGACCCATCCGCTCATGTTCTCGGTCTCGGGGATGACGGCCGCGATCAGGACGGCAGGTCCGGCGGGATCCAGCTCGGGTCCCGCTTCTCCATGAAGGCCCGCATCCCCTCGCGTGGCTCGTCCGAGTGTTCGAGCGCACCGAACATCGTC
>DASSGC010000645.1:0-5969 GCA_035693765.1 Acidimicrobiales bacterium | reverse complement strand
CGACCGCTCCTCCCTGCGCATCCTCGGGTCCGTGGGCGAGCCGATCAACCCGGAAGCCTGGGAGTGGTACTGGAAGAAGATCGGTAATGAGAAGTGCCCGGTGGTCGACACCTGGTGGCAGACCGAGACGGGCGCCATCATGATCAGCCCGCTGCCCGGTGCCACCACGCTCAAGCCGGGTTCGGCCACCTTCCCGCTGCCAGGGATCGGCGCCGAGGTGGTCGACGAGGCCGGCAACACGGTGGAGAAGGGCGGGGGCTACCTCACCCTCACCCGGCCGTGGCCGTCGATGCTGCGCGGCCTCTACGGCGACCCCGAGCGCTACCGCGACACCTACTGGGCCCGCTACGGCGAGCGCTACTTCGCCGGCGACGGCTGCAAGATCGACGACGACGGCTACCTGTGGCTGCTGGGCCGGGTCGACGACGTGATGAACGTGTCCGGTCACCGCATCTCGACCACCGAGGTCGAGTCCGCACTGGTGGATCACCCGTCGGTGGCCGAGTCCGCGGTGTGCGGCGCCAACGACGCGCTCACCGGGCAGGCCATCGTGGCGTTCGTGACGGTGCGGGGCGGGGTCGAGGCGACGCCCGGGCTCGGGGAGGAGCTGCGGGGCCATGTCGCCACCAAGATCGGCCCGACGGCCCGACCGAAGATGATCATCTTCACCGACGAGCTGCCGAAGACCCGCTCCGGGAAGATCATGCGCCGCCTGCTCCGCGACGTGGCGGAGGGCCGGGCCCTGGGCGATACGACCACGCTGGCGGACCCGGCGGTGGTCGACGAGATCCGCAAGCGGGCAGAGGCCCAGCCACAGGAGGACTGACGGTGGTCGCCGGAGGTACCCGCTGGACGTCCTGATCCGCCCCGCAGAGCCGGGCGACGCGGTGGCCATCGGCACGGTGTGGCAACGCGCCGCGCTCGTGGGCTACGAGGGCATCTTCCCTGCGGATGCACCGACGCCGACACCGGACCTGCTGATCGAGCGGTCGCGGCAGGCCATCGCCGCCCAGGGCCACAACGCGCTCGTGCTGGTGGCGTGCCAGAACGACCCCGAGCGGAAGGTCGTCGGCACCATCGCCGCCACGCCCGACCCGCGGGAGGGGAGCCGGGCGCAGCTCCGCCGCCTCTACGTCGACCCCGGCTACTGGGGACGGGGCATCGGGCGGCGCCTCCACGACGAGGCCCTCGACCGGCTGCGGCGGGCCGGCTACCGGGTGGTGGTGCTGTGGGTGCTGGAGCGCAACGTCCGGGCCCGGGCCATGTACGAGCGCTGGGGCTGGCGGGCGACCCCGGCGCGGCACACCAACTACCCGGGCGTCGACGAGGTCTGCTACCTGATGATGCTGTGAGCTACCTCCGCCGCCGCCGCAGGTAGCGTCACATGCCGTGGCCACCCACGACGTTCCCGACCACTGGCGCTGGCGCGACGGCGCCGTCGCGCCCGGCCCGGCCGTCGTGTTCGACATGGACGGCGTGCTGTCCGACGCGTCCAGCCGCCAGCACTTCCTCGAGCACCCGCGGCGCGACTGGGAGGCGTTCTTCGAGGCGTGCGGGGACGACGCCCTGATCGACGAGGTGGCCCGGCTGCTGGAGGTGCTGGACGACGACCTCCGGGTGGTGCTGCTGACGGCCCGCCCGCTGCGGGTCCGCCCCCAGACGGTCGCCTGGCTCGACCGCTACAAGCTGCGGTGGGACCTCCTCGTCATGCGGGAGCGGGGCGACTACTCGGCCTCACGGGCGTTCAAGCGCCAGTCGGTCGACGACCTGCGGGCCTACGGGTTCGACCTGCGCCTCGCGTTCGAGGACGACCGCCGCAACGTCGCCATGTTCCACGCCGAGGGCGTGCCCTGCGTGTACATCCACTCCGGCTACTACGACTGAGAGACGGCGCGGACACCGGCTCGCGGCGCGGTCACGGGCTGCGTAGCCACCGCATCGCCCGCACCGGCGCCGTGACCGCCCGGCCGGCTCGGTAGGCGCCGCCGGCCCGCAGGGCGCGCAGCTCGTCGGTGGCGGCGGCCAGCCCGGCCGAGGCCTCCTCCGCCCGGCCCCGGGCGGCGGCGACGTCGGCCCGCAGGCGGCCGACGTGGGCGGCGAGCGCGGCGACGACCGCCGTCCGGGGGTCCTCGGCGTCGTCGGAGCCGCCGGCCGGCCACATGTCGGGCGTGAGGTCGCGGCGCATGGCCCGGTCGAGCAGGACGACGCGGCCGGGGTCGCGGCGGGGGTCGGCCAGCACGGCGGCCGCCCAGGCGGCCAGCAGGTCGGCGGCCCGGCGGGCGGGAGCCATCCAGGCCCCGGCGGCCGGGCGCCGGAGCACGAGGCCGAACTCGTCGTCACCGACCTCGAGGCCGGGGTCGAGGTCGTCGCGCAGGTACAGGTCGACGAGCTCCCATCCCGCGGTGCCGGTGGCGGCGAGCCCGGCGACGAAGGTCACGAACTCCTCCGGCGACCAGCAGTGGGCGTGGATGGTGCGCCGCCGGTGCAGGGCCATCATGGCGTCGTCGAGGCGGTACGGGTCGTGCCAGGCCCGCACCTCCGGCGGGTGGATCACCGGGCCCCGGTGGATCGCGGCGCAGAACTCGCGGATGTGGTCGTCGTCGACCTGCGTGATGGCGCGCCGCTGCTCGTCCAGCAGGTGCGCGAGCGGGGTCGGATCACGGCCGGCGTCGAAGCTGTGGCCGCGGTCGGGGACAAGCAGCACGAGCCGGCCCCCGGGGCGGAGCACCCGGTGGATCTCCGCCAGGGCGCGGGTGGGGTTGGCCAGGTGCTCGATGATGTGGCTGGCGACGACGGCGTCGAACTCGCCGTCGCCGACGCCCGCGAGCCCGTCGGTGTCGAGGTCGAGGTGGAGGTCGGCCGGGGGACCGGCGGGCTGGCCGGCCAGCTCGGGCCAGGTGCGGTCGCGCCCGCCGGGCGCCGGGCGGTCGGCGTAGACGACCGCGTCGGCGGCGGGGACGGGCAGGGGCTGGTTGCCGGGGCCGATCTCCAGCACCCGGCCGGTCAGGGCCCCGCCGAAGGCGGCGCGGACGGCGGCGGGCGTGGTGGCAGCGGTGGCGGGCATGCGACCAGCCAGCGTAGGTCGGACCGGGGGGAGGGGCGGGGCTCCCGGCGCGCGTCCAGCGTTTTCTCAGGATCCGGGCCTACGCTGGCGCTCGTGAAGAACACGTTCAAGACGTTCGTCCTACTCGCCGGCCTCGGCGGCATCCTGATCGCCATCGGCGGTCTGGTGGGCGGCCGCACGGGCGTTGTCATCGGCTTCGCCCTCGGTCTCGCCATCGTCGGGTTCTCGTACTGGAAGAGCGACACGCTGGCCATCAAGGCGGCCCGGGCCGTGCCCGTCACCGAGCAGGAGATGCCCGAGTACTACACCATCGTGCGGGAGCTGACCCAGTCCGCGGGCATGCCCATGCCCAAGCTCTACGTGACGCCCGACCAGCAGCCCAACGCGTTCGCCACCGGGCGCAACCCCGACCACGCGGCGGTGGCGGTGACGCAGGGCATCATGCGCATCCTGACCTGGGACGAGCTGCGCGGCGTGCTGGCGCACGAGATCAGCCACGTCGGCAACCGCGACATCCTCATCGGCTCGGTGGCGGCCGCGGTCGCCCTCGGCATCACGATGGTGGCCGGGTTCGCCCGCTTCGCCGCCATCTTCGGGGGCGGGGGCCGCGACGACGAGGGCGGCAACCCCATCGCCCTGCTGGCCATGGCCATCCTGGCGCCGATCGCCGCCGCCCTGCTGCAGATGGCCATCAGCCGCAGCCGTGAGTACGAGGCCGACCGGTCGGGTGCCCGCCTCATCGGCGACGGCGAGCCCCTCGCCCGGGCGCTGCAGAAGCTGGAGTCCGGGGCGAAGCAGATCCCCATGGACATCGATCCGGCCCACGCGTCGGCGTTCATCGTCAACCCCCTGTCGGGCCGCAAGATGAGCTTCGCCAACCTGTGGCGCACCCACCCCCAGACCGAGGACCGGGTCGCCCGCCTGCGCTCGGGCGAGTGGCGGGAAGCCTGGTAGGCCGTTCAGAGGCCGGGCGGATAGGCCGCTCGCCACGGCCTGCGCGTGGCGATTTGGCGTGGAAGCACCAATTCGACAGCTCGGCCGACCGGGAATGCAGCACGGTGACACGCGCCGGCGTGACCTAGCCCGCGCCCTCTCTCCGGCGGCTGACGCCGCCGCCGGCAACGACTCCGCACCCCCCGACCTGCACCGACCCTGGGCGACGATCGGGCCGGAGGCGAGGCTGCGCCTTCGGCGCAGCTCAGTCGCGGAAGTTGCTGAACTGGAGGGGGATGCCGAAGTCCTCCTCGCGCATGGCCTGGATGGCCGCCTGGAGGTCGTCGCGCTTCTTGCCGCTCACCCGGAGCTGGTCGCCCTGCACCTGGCTCTGGACGCCCTTGAGGCCGAGCGCCTTGATGAACTTGTTGATGGTGGTCGCCTTGTCGCGGGAGATGCCGGCCACGAGGTTCACGTGCTGGCGGGCGGTGCCGCCGGAGGCCTCCTCGACCTTCTGGTAATCGAGGGCCTTGAGCGACACCTTGCGCTTCACCAGCTTCTCCTCCAGCACCTGGCGGAGCGCGTTCAGCCGGTCCTCGCTGACGCTGTGCAGCACGATCTCGCCGTCGCCGAGGTCGATCGAGCTGTTGGTGCCTTTGAAGTCGAACCGGTTGGCGACCTCGCGGCTCGCCTGGTCGACGGCGTTGCGCACCTCTTGCATGTCGATCTCGGATACCACGTCGAACGTCGGCATGACGTGGAGGCTAACCCTGCGTGCCGGACAGCGCGGACACGGCCGCCGGGACCATCGCGATCAGGCTCTCGGCCAGCCGCCGGTCGCCGAACTGGGGCGTCCACTCGCCGTCGGCCAGCGAGTCACTGACCGCGAAGGCCGACGCGGCCTGGACGCCCCGGAAGCGGGCGACCGTGAACACGGCGGCCGCCTCCATCTCGACGACCGCCGCCCCGTCCTCGGCGTAGTGGCGGGCCTCGGCGACGGTCTCCCGGAACGGCGCGTCGATGGTCCACGCTCCGCCGGTGCGCGGCGCGAGGCCGGCGTCGGCGAGCGTGCCGCACAACCGGGCGGTGAGCTCCGCGTCGGGCGCCGCCCAGCGGTCGCCGGGCAGGTAGTGGTGCGAGACGCCCTCGTCGCGGATGGCCCGGTCGCACACGACCACGTCGCCGGCGTCGAGGTCGGGCAGCAGGGCGCCGGCGGTGCCCATGCTCACGAACCGGGTGACCCCGATGGCGGCCAGCGACTCGACGATGTTGGCCGCCGCGGGCGCGCCGATGCCGAAGCCGCCGGTGACGCCGACCGTGCCGTCGGTGCCGTCGAAGGTGTGGAGGTCGAGGAACGCGGTGTGGCGCCGGCCGCGCGGCGCGAACGGCGACACGCCTCCCTGCGAGAGCACGGCGTCGAACAGCCGCCGCTGGTAGAGCATGACGACGCCGCCGGGGGCCACGAACCCCGCCGGCAGCACCCCCTGGCCCACCCAGTACTCCACGAAGGTGCCCGGTGCGACGAGGGCGTCGTGCGCGTGCTTGCCGCTGAAGTTGGGGTACGGCACACCCGGAACCTACCGGCACGCCGCCGCACCGGGCGGGCCTTTCCGTGTGGTGAGCCGGCCGATCGAGGCGCTACCGTGTTCGCTCCCAGGGTCGGTGCCCGAGTGGCCAAAGGGAGCAGACTGTAAATCTGCCGGCATCGCCTTCGGAGGTTCGAATCCTCCCCGGCCCACGTAAGTCCTGGTCACCGCCACGTAGTTCTCGCCGTCTGGCCCTGTCCGTACGGTGCACAGCGTGTCAAGTGCGGCTGATTCGCGCAGGAACGTCGGCCTCGGACGGGTCGTCGAGGGCTGGTGGAGCGACTACGCCCGCTCGCTCCGCCGTCGCCGACGGAGCGAGCGCACCATCGGCGCGTACCGCCGCTCGTTCGAGGCTTTCTGGCGATTCCAGCTCGGCCGTGGCCTCG
>DASSGC010000644.1:0-5961 GCA_035693765.1 Acidimicrobiales bacterium | reverse complement strand
CGGCGGACGCCGACCACGAGCGCCGTCGCGCCGCCCACCAGCGGGCCGAGGAGGCCGACGGCCACGCTCCTGCCGAGGCCGCTCACCAGCAGGTCGCCGATGCCGCGCCCGACCGCCACGACGGTGCCGGACGATCCCGAGGCGGTCACCTCGTAGGTGCCGGGCTCCTCGGCCTGGAAGGTGAACGCACCGCGGCCGCGGTGCGACGGGGTCGTGTAGGTGACGCTCGACCCGTACGGGTCGAGCGGCACGAAGTCGCCCGACGGGTCGAGGACGTCGACCACCGGGTTGTCGAGGAGCTCGGGATCGGCGGTGCGGCGCTCGGACTCGACGTAGATCGAGTAGCCGCCCGGCTCGTCGATCTCCACGGTCATCGAGCCGGGGACCGAGGTCCGTTCGAGGCCGTCGACCCGGTCGAGCCAGTCGCCGAACGTGCGGACGGCCCCGACGATGCCCACCACGATGCCGGCGACGGCGACGAGCCCCGCGGCGAGGAACCACCACGCCGACGGCCGCACCGTGCGGGCGGCGGCCGCCTCCCGGGGCAGCGGCGGGGCAGGGGCCGGTTGCATGGGCCCAGTGTGCTCAGACGGCGGGCGGAACGGCATGGGGGACGTCTCCCGCCGCGACCCCCAACCGCCGGGCCACGAGCGCCAGCCGGTCGTCGGGCTGCACGACCGCGATCCGCACGTGCCCTCGGCCCGCCGGGCCGTAGAACTCGCCCGGCGACACCACCGCCCCGCCCTCGGTGGCCAGCCGCTGGGCGAGTGCCCAGGCGTCGCCGCCGGGCGCCGGCACCCACAGGTAGAACGCACCCGCCGGCCGCGGGCACGGGATGCCGATCGACGCCAGGGCACCGGCCAGCAGATCGAGCCGCCGCCGGTAGCGGTCGCGCTGGGCGTCGACGTGGTCGTCGTCGCCCAGGGCCGCGACCGCCGCCGCCTGCGCCGGGCCCGGCACCATGAAGCCCGCGTGCTTCCGCAGCTCCGACAGGTAGTGGACCAGCTCGGCGTCGCCGGCGTAGAAGCCGACCCGGAGCCCGGCCAGGTTGGACCTCTTGGACAGCGAGTGGACGGCCAGGACGCCCTCGGACCCCTCGGACACGATCGTCCGCCCCGGCCCCCGCCAGGTGAACTCGATGTAGCACTCGTCCGACAGCACCGGCACGCCCCGGTCGCGGCCCCAGCGGGCGGCGGCAGCCAGGTCGGTCAGCTCGCCGGTGGGGTTGGCCGGCGAGTTGACCCACAGGCACAACGCCCGCTCGGCGTCGGCCGGGTCGATCTCCGACAGCTCGGCGTACGGGACGGCCCGGCACCCGGCCAGGGTGGCCCCCATCGCGTAGGACGGGTAGCTGATGGCCGGGTACAGCACCGTGTCGCGGTCCGGCGTGCGCAGGCGCAACCAGTGGGGCACGCCGGCGACGAGCTCCTTGGTGCCGACGCACGCGGCCACCTGGGCCGGATCGATGTCGGCACCGAAGCGCCGGGCCAGCCAGGCCGCCGCGGCGCGGCGCAGGGGCTCGGTGCCCACCGACGGCGGGTAGCCGCGCTCGGCCCCCGACGTCGCCAGGGCCTCGATCACCGCGTCGGCCGGCGGGTCGCAGGGCGTCCCGATCGACAGGTCGACGGCGCCGCCGGCGAGCGCCTCCGCCTTGCGGCGGAGCCCGTCGAGCCGGTCGTACGGGTAGGGCGGCGGGCGGAAGCCGGCGGGTGCGCTCACGTGGTCCTCGACGGTCATGGGACGACGAACTCCTGCAGGCGGCCGATCGTGGCGTCGTCGAACCGCCCCCGGATGTGCATGCCACCCTCGCCCGGCGCCTCGGACAGCACCTCGCCGGCACGGTGGGCGGCGGCCAGGAGGTCGCCCCGCTCGTAGGGGATGACCAGCTCGACGACCGAGGCCAGCGACCGCAGCCGATCACCGATGGTCGCCAGCAGGCGGTCGATCCCCTCGCCGGTCATGGCGCTCGCGGCCACCGAGCCCTCGTGGACGTCGACCAGCCGCATGGCGCTCGCGCCGGCCGCGTCGATCTTGTTGAACACGAGCAACTGGGGGACGTGGTCGGCGCCGATCTCGGCCAGGACCTCGCGCACGGCGGCCATGTTGCCGGCCGGGTCGGGCGCGCCGGCGTCGACGACGTGGATCAGCAGATCGGCGTCGACGGCCACGTCGAGGGTCGACTTGAACGCCTGGACGAGCTGATGGGGCAGCTTGCGGATGAACCCGACGGTGTCGGTCACGAGCACCGTCTCGCCGCCCGGCAGGCTCAGGCGGCGGGTGGTGGCGTCGAGGGTGGCGAACAGCCGGTCCTCCACCAGCACACCCGCGTCGGTGAGCCGGTTGAGGAGCGTCGACTTGCCGGCGTTCGTGTAGCCGACGATCACGACCTTGGCGAGCTGGCCGCGGCGCTGGGCGCGACGCTGGGTCGACCGGTGGCGCTCGATCTCCCGTAGCTCGCCCTCGAGCTTGTGGATGCGGCGAACGATGCGCCGGCGGTCGACCTCGAGCTGGGTCTCGCCCGGACCCCGGGTGCCGATGCGGGCGCCGCCCGCCGACATGCCGCCGGCCTGCTGGGACAGCGCCCCCGCCCGGCGGCGCAGGCGGGGCAGGCGGTAGCGGAGCTGGGCCAGCTCGACCTGCGCCTTGCCCTCCTGGCTGTGGGCGTTCTGGGCGAAGATGTCGAGGATCACCGCCGTGCGGTCGATCGCCGTCCGCTCCAGCAGCTTCTCCAGGTTGAACTGCTGGGCCGGTGTCAGCTCGTTGTCGAACACCACCGTGTCGCAGTCGGTGGCCAGCGCCACCTCGCGCAGCTCGTCGGCCTTGCCCTTGCCGACGTAGGTGGGCGGGTCGGGCGCCTGGCGCCGCTGGTACACCCGGGCGACCTCGTCGGCGCCGGCGGTGTCGACGAGCAGCGCGAGCTCGTCGACCGAGTTCTCGGTCTCCTCGACGGTCTCGGGCGGGATGGTCACGCCGACGAGGACGATCTTCTCCCGTACGGCTCGTTCGATCAGCGCCACGGCGACACCCCGGGCTCGACGGTCGCCACGAACGTGGCGGGCCCTCCGAGGACGACGTCGCCACCGGGTGCGCCGAGCGTCACGTCCGCGCGGCCGCCGGGCTGGTCGACCGCGACCCGATCGCCCGCCAGGCCCCACGCCCGGGCGGCGGCGGCCGACGCGCAGGCGCCGGTGCCGCAGGCCAGCGTGGGCCCGACGCCCCGCTCGTAGGTGCGGATGGCGATGCCCGGGTCGCCGGCGGCGAGGAGGTGGACGTTGGCGCCGCCGGGCACCTTGGCGTTCACCGCCTCGCCCAGGGCGATCAGGTCGATCTCGTCCCCGTCGCCGCCGGTCACGTCCAGGACCAGATGGGGGTTGCCCATGTCGACCAGCAGGGCCCGGGCGATCGGGCCGCCGGTCCACTCGGGCGCCTCGCCGTCGAGGCGGGCCGGTCCCATCGCCACCGACAGGTGGTGGGTGACGGCGTCGTCCCGGCGGTGGACGGTGACCGTCCGCAGGCCGCAGTCGGTGGCGACCGGAAGGTCGGCCGGCAGGGCGTCACCGAGGCCCGGCCAGCCCAGGATCAGCGCCTGCCCGAGGCAGCGGATGCCGTTGCCGCTCATCTCGGCCCGCGAACCGTCGGCGTTGAGGAGGTCCATGCGCACGAGGGCGCCGCTGCCGTCGCCCGCCGGGGCGGCCCGGATGATGCCGTCGGCGCCGATGCCCGTGTGCCGGTGGCACAGGGCGCGTGCCAGCCCGGCGTTCAAGGGGTGGGAGCCGTCCGTGTCGAGCACGACCAGGAAGTCGTTGCCCAACCCGTGGTGCTTGGTCAGACGCATGCCACCGCCAGTCTGCCCGAACCCCGCCCCCCGCCGTCACGGATTCCGGTCACGGCCCGGGCTCCTCGTCGAGCGCCGCGACCTCCGCCCGCAGGGCGTCGCTCAGCACCGCGGGGTCGTCGAGCGCCGCCAGCCACCGGATGCGGGGATCACGGCGGAACCACGAGCGCTGGCGGCGAGCGAAGCGCCGGGTCCGGCGGACCGCCAGCTCGAGCGCCTCGTCGAGGGGCATCTCGCCGGCCAGGTGGGCAACGAGCTCCCGGTACCCGAGGGCCTGCCCGGCCGTCCGGGACAAGCCACGGGGGTCGGCCACGAGACCGGCGACCTCGTCGAGGAGGCCGGCGGCCATCTGCTGCTCGTAGCGGGCGGCGATCCGCCGGGCCACCACCTCGTGCGGCAGGGCGACGCCGACCAGGTGGAAGCGGGTCGGTGGGTACTGGTCGAGACCCGGGCCGTAGGACGAGAACCGCCGGCCGCTCCCGAGGGTGACCTCCAGGGCGCGCACGACCCGCCGCCGGTTGGTCGGCGCCATGCGGGCGGCCGCCACGGGATCGAGGTCGACCAGCCGCTGGTGCAGGGTCGGGGTGTCGGGCTCCGCCTCGATCTCGGCCCGCACGTCGGGGTACCGGGCCGGCACCGCCAGGTCGTCGACCACCGCCCGCAGGTAGAGGCCGGTGCCGCCCACGAGCAGGGCGCGGTGGCCCCGGGCCTCGATGCCGGCCACGGCCCGGCGGGCGAGGTCGGCGAACCGGGCGAGGGTGAACTCCTCCCAGGGGTCGGCCACGTCGATCAGGTGGTGTGGCACCTCGGCCCGCTCCGCAGGGGACGGCTTGGCGGTGCCGACGTCCATGCCCCGGTACACCTGCATCGAGTCGACCGACACGATCTCCATCTCGGGACGGTCACGGGCGAGGTCGAGCGCGAGCGCCGACTTGCCCGACGCCGTCGACCCGACGATCGCCAGGTGCGCCCGGCGCCGAGCCGGGTCGTCCGACTCCGGCGGGCCGGGCGCAGTGGGGGGCCGGTCGGGCACTCCGGTGGACCGTACTCGCTGGCGTAGCGGCGGCCGGGATGCCTCTTTCGGCCTCGCGGGCCCGGGCGTAGGGTCGCGATCAGAGGCGACACCGGCCGTCGCGGAGGAGGTGGACCATGGAGGCACACATCGGTGACCACGTGGTCGTCGAGGGCACCCGGGTCGGACAGGCCCGGCGCCGCGGCGAGGTGGTCGACATCGTGCGGGGCGCCGCCGGCGCCCGCCTACGCATCCGCTGGGAGGGCAGCGACCACGAGACGGTCCTGACCCCCGGCCCCGACGTGGTCATCGAGTCCGGCACCGGCGAGCGGATCGAGCGAGCGTCCATGCAGGTCGACATCGCCCTGAGCGAGGACGCCGACCACTGCGAGGCGGTCGCCCGGGTGAGGGTGCGCGATCGCGACTTCGCCGGCTGGGGGCGGGCCCGCCGCCACCCGGCCGACCCCGAGATGCCCCTGGTGGGTGAGGAGCTGGCGGTGGCCCGGGCCCTGTCGGACATCTCGCACCAGCTCGTCGGGGCTGCGGCCGACACGCTGGAGTCGGCGCTCGGGCGCCCGGTCGAGCTGCGCGCCTGAACGGGCGACCGGGCGGGTGACCGCAGACGGCGACACGGTCGTGTTCGTCCACGCCCACCCGGACGACGAGGCCATCTTCACCGGCGGCACCATCGTGCGGCTCGTCGCCGCCGGCCACCGGGTGGTCCTGGTGGTGGCGACCGGCGGCGAGCTGGGCGAGCCGCCCGGCGACACCGCCGCGGCGGGCGGGGTCGCGCCGGGCGCGGTGGCGGCGCGGCGCAACGCCGAGACCGCCACGGCCGCCGACCTGCTCGGGATCGCCCGGGTGGCCTGGCTGGGCTACCACGACTCAGGGATGGCCGGCGACGCGGCCAACCAGCACCCCGAGGCGTTCTGGGCGGCCGACGTCGAGCACGCGACCGCCCGCCTCGCCAGGCTGCTCGCCGACGAGGACCCCGCCGCCGTCGTCGTGTACGACGAGTTCGGCATCTACGGCCATCCCGACCACGTGCAGGTCCACCGGGTCGGGCTGCGGGCCGCCGCGGCGGCCGGCGTCGAGACCGTGTACCACGCCACCG
>DASSGC010000643.1:0-11871 GCA_035693765.1 Acidimicrobiales bacterium | reverse complement strand
ACCAGCATCGGGCCGAGGCGGGAGCGTGTCATGTCATTCCCCTGCGTAGCGTTCGAGCGACTGGGTGACCGTGGCCTCGGCGTCGGCGAGCGCCGCGTCGATGTCGGCGCCGTCGAACAGGATCGACTCCATCGCCCCCTGGATCGCCGCGGTCTCGTCGTTGTAGGGGCCGATGAGCGGCCCCGGCCGGTCGGGGTCGGCGTCGGCCAGCTGCTCGACGGCGGGGAACAGCAGCACGCCGGTCAGGTCGTCGGTCCAGAACGCCTCGATGTCCGGCTCGTCGTTCACCGCCTTGACCGCGGGCAGGTAGCCACCGCCGGTGTGCCACAGCTTGGCGTTCTCCGGCTGGAGCATGAACTCCAGGAACGACCAGGCGCCGGCCTGCTGGGGCGCGTCCGAGGTGTTGAGGATGTAGAAGGCGCCGCCGCTGGCGAACACCTGGCCCGGCTGCTCGATGCCGGGGAGCGCGCCCGCGCCCGGCACCAGGGCCGACTTGTCGATGACCGACTCGTCGAAGTCGACGCCCGCCTCCGCCGCGGTGATCGTCCCGCTGACGGTGGCGGCGATCGTCGAGCTGGCCGTGGAGGTCTCGATCAGCATCGAGGAGTCCTGGGTGATCAGGGCCAGGTAGTGGTCGATGCTGCCCTCGGTGTCGGCGAACGGGTTGAGGAGCCCCTCGTCGTCCATCTTCGTGAGCCACGCCATGAGGTCGCGGGCCTCGGGGGTGTCGAAGGTCGCCTCGGTGGGCTCGGCCGACCGGCCGTTGTCCTCGTTCACGATGTCGACGTCCACGCCGGTGAGCCACGACTCGAAGAACCAGCGGTCGGCCTTGAACGACATCGGCCGGGGCGACACGCCCGCGGCCTTCAGGGCCCGGGCCACCTCGTAGACCTCGTCGAGCGTGTCCGGCGGGTCCTCGGGATCGAGCCCGGCCTTCGCCCAGTGGGCCTTGTTGTAGTAGAGGACCGGGGTCGAGATGTTCATGTACCCGGGGTAGAGCACGTCGTCCACGCTGTACTTGGCGCGGGCGGCGGGCTCGATCTCGGTCATGTCGTAGTCGGCCGCCTCCATGCACGCCTCGGCGGGGAGCACCAGGCCGCTGTCGGCCAGCGCCCGGAGCTGCACGTCCTCGAGGTAGACGACGTCGGGAAGCTGGGAGGTGTCCGCGGACGCCGCGCTCGTGAACTTGCGGTACACCTCGTCGTAGTCGACTCCCTGGTCGTCGGCCTTGAGCTCGACCACGTCCTGGGCGGCGTTGAAGTTGGCGACCTGGGCGACCATGGCGTCCTTGGCCTTCCCGGTCAGGCCGCCATACCACAGGGTCACGGGCACCGGGCCCGAGGCCGCCGCCTCGTCGAGCGCGTCGAGGGGGCAGTCGGGCAGCTCGACGTCGCCGTTCCCGTCGACGACCACGCCGCCGCCGGAGGTCGGCGGGTCGCTGCAGGCCAGGCTCGCGACGGTGGTGGCGGCCAGCGCGGCGAGAGCGGCCCGGCGGCGGAGCGCGCGGGTCATCCCTTCACCGCCCCGGCGGTGAGGCCGCGGATGATCTGGCGCTGGAAACCGATGAGCAGCAGCACCACCGGCACGGCCACGATCAGCGCCGCGGCCACGCCGATGTTGGCGTTGTTGATCTCGGCGCCGGTCACGCTCTTGAGCGTGATCTGGGCGGTCCGGAAGCGGCTGTCGTCGATGACGGCCTGGGGCCACAGGTACTGGTTCCAGGCCCCGAGCGCCGAGATGACCGTGAAGCTGGCGACCACGGGCCGGGTGAGCGGCACCGCGAACTTCCAGAGGAAGCCCATGTGGCCGTAGCCGTCGAGCCGCGTGGCGTCCTGGATCTCGGGGGGCACGCCCCGGAACCCCTGGCGGATGAGGAACGTCCCGAACGCCGAGGCGGCGAAGGGCAGCACCAGCCCGGCGTTGGAGTTGACCCAGCCCAGCTCGCGGATGAGCTGGACGTTGGCCAGCAGCGTGACCTCCAGCGGCAGCAGCAGCGTGGCCATGAACAGGGCGAAGACGACCGGCTTGCCCGGGAAGCGCAGGAAGGCGAACGCGTAGGCGGCCAGGATCGACGTGACCACCTGGGCGACCGTGATGAGGATGGTGATGACGAGGCTGCGGGTCATGGCCGGGCCGAGGTCACCCTCGTTCCACCCCTGGTTCCACACGGCGGCGCCGAACGCGATCACCGCGAAGGCGACGACCCCCACCCCCACCAGCAGGGACAGGACCACCGTCCGCCAGCCGATTCCGGCCCCGCCGGCGCTGAGGCCGACGAGCTGGGTGGCCGCCACCACCGCGATCGTCGCCAGCCACCAGCCGGGCGTGGTCCCCGACCGGTCGACCGACGCGGCCCAGATCTGGTCGGCCAGCAGGGCGATGGCCACGACGCCGAGCACCACGGCCGCCAGCCGGCGGGGCGAGGCCAGCGCCGCCGGCCGGCGCACCCGGCCGCCCGCGGCTCGGAGCTGCACCCAGGCCAGGGCGAGCGCCACCAGCAGGGTGCGGAGGACGATCGACGCGGCGCCGCCGTCGATCCAGCCCTTGTCCTTCCATTCGACCGCCACCGGGTGGAGCGGCTTGCCGGCGTTCACGTACGGGAACGGCGGCGACAGCGCCTGGATCAGCGCGAACACGATCGGCACGAGCACGACGACGGCCAGGGCGGCGAGCAGGCCGTACTGCCCGAGCAGCCCGGCTCGCCGCCGGTAGGGCGACTTGCCGAGCGTGGCCGCCGTGAGCGCCCGCTCGGGTGCGCCCAGCACGTCGGTCGTGGGGACGACCACGTCGGCGGGTGCATCGGCCACCACTCCCTCAACGGGCATAGTGGACCCTCCGCTCGAGGATGACGAACTGGAGCGTCGTCACCGCGAGGGTGACGAAGAACAGGCCGATCGAGTACACGGCACCGATCGTGATGTTGTCGGGCCGGTTCAGGCGGTTGATCTTGAACACCAGGGTCTCCGTCGCCCCGGCGGGCGCCCCCTTGGTCATGATGTCGACCTGGGCGAAGGCCTGGAGCCCGAAGATCACCAGCACCACCAGCAGGAACAGCAGCACCGGGGAGATGAGCGGCAGCGTGATCCGCAGCAGCCGCCGCACCGGGCCGTAGCCGTCGAGCGTGGCCGCCTCGATCACCTCGTCGGGCACCGCCTGCAGGCCGGCGAGCACGATGATGAACGACAGCCCCAGGTTCTGCCAGATCGACGACAGCGAGACGGCGAACATGGCCCAGCTCGGGTCGTTGAGCCAGTCGACCCGCACCAGGCCGACGACGGGGTTGAACAGGAAGAAGAACAGCACCGACGTCACCGCCACCGAGCTGGCCAGGGTGGAGCTGAAGATGGTCTGGAACACCTTGATGCCGGCCAGGCGGCGGTGCGCGGCCACGGCGAGCAGCACGCCGAGGATCAGCCCCGCCGGCACCGTGTACAGCACGAACTGCACGCTGTGCCACAGGCCCTCGCGGAAGTCGTCGCCGGTGAGCTGCTCGCGGTACTGGTCCAGCCCGACGTTCTCGAAGTAGGCGCCGTTGCGCCTGCTCTCGAACCGGCTCCAGTGCAGCAGGTTGAGGAACGGCCGGTAGAAGAACGTGACGAACACGGCCAGCGACGGCGCCAGCAGCAGCAGGGCGAGGAGCGACTCCTTGCCCGAGTAGCGGCGGCCGCGCCGGAGCAGGTGCCGCGGCCGCTCGGCCTCGCCGACCACGGCCGTCGCCTCGGCGAGAACGGACGTCCCGCTCACGCGATCCTCTGCGTCGTCTCGGGATCGAACAGGTGGACGTTGGCGGGATCGACGGTCAGGTGGATCGTCTCGCCCGGCTGGTGCAGCGACATCCCGGTGAGCCGGACGACCACCGGCGCCTCGCCCACCGACCCGAACACCAGGCACTCGTGGCCGAGCCACTCGACGGCGCGGACCGCCAGCTCGACCGGCCCGCCGTCCGCCTCGGTCAGGTGCTCCGGCCGGACGCCGACGACCACCGGGCGGCCCTCCTCCAGCGACGCCTTCAGGTCGGGGGGCACCGGCACCCGGCCGCCGACGACCTCGACCACCGCCCCGGCCCCGCCGTCGGTGGTGACCGTGCCGGTGAGCGTGTTCATCGGCGGCGTGCCGATGAACTGGGCGACGAACAGGTTGGCCGGCGCCTCGTACACCGCCTGGGGCGTGCCGAGCTGCTGCAGCCGGCCGGCCGACATGATGGCGATGCGGTCGGCCATGGTCATGGCCTCGACCTGGTCGTGGGTCACGTAGACGACCGTCGTCGCCACCCGGCGGTGCAGGTCGACGAGCTCGAGCCGGGTCTGGGCCCGCAGCTTGGCGTCGAGGTTCGACAGGGGCTCGTCCATCAGGAACGCCAGGGGCCGACCGACGAAGGCCCGCGCCAGCGCCACCCGCTGCCGCTGGCCGCCGGACAGCGCGGCGGGCTTGCGCTTCAGCAGGTCCGACAGGCCGAGCACGCGGGCCGCCTCGGTCACGCGCTCGTCGCGCTCGGCGCGGGTCAGCTTGCGGGGCGGGGCGTCCGGGCCGTCGACGGGGTAGCGGCGCACCAGCAGCGGCGACTCGATGTTCCGTTGCACCGACATGTGCGGGTAGAGCGCGTAGCTCTGGAACACCATCGACACGTTGCGGCGCGCCGGGTCGACGTCGTTCACGACCTCGTCGCCGATGCGGAGCTTGCCCGACGTGATGTCCTCGAGCCCGGCGATCATCCGGAGCGCGGTGGTCTTGCCGCAGCCCGACGGGCCGAGCAACACCATGAACTCGCCGTCCTCGATCGCCAGGTCGAGATCGTCGACGGCGACGACATCGTCGAACCGCTTCGAGACGCTCTCGAAGGTCAGACTGGCCACGTACGACCTCCCACCAGCCGGCACGGCACCGGCACCCGAACGCTAGGGCACGATCGGCGACGCGAGGTTAGACCCGTGGTGGCCCGCAGATGAGCACCGTCTGACGTCTCGCCCGCGGGCGGGGGCCGCGAGGGTGGCACCGGCGCGCGCACCGTCACTCGGGCGGACGGCCCGGCCCGGTCCGTGGCGGATCGACATCGTTCCGTCGAACCTCGCCGTACCCTGAGCGCGCGGATCGGCGGAGGGAGACCCGAGGCATGTCAGAGTTCGTCTGGCCCGAGGAGCGGCCCGGCCTCGAACGCGCGTCGTCGAGGTGGTGGCTGTTCCTGGCCGTCGGGGCCGTGTCGGCCGTCGTGGGGACGGTGCTGATCCTCGACCTCGTGGCCGCGGTGACCACCCTGGCGTTGCTGGCCGCGCTGGGGCTCGCCCTGACGGGCCTCGGCGAGCTGATGACCGCCGGGCGCTACCGCAGCGTGCTGGGGGTGGTGGCCGGGGTTGCGCTGGTGGCCGGCGGGGTGCTCGCCGCCGCCTGGCCCGACATCACGCTCTGGGTCCTCGCCGTCGTCGCGGGCCTGGGGCTCGTCGTGTCGGGCCTGGCCCGCATCGCCGGTGCGGTGACCCTACGGGTCGAGGGGTGGGACTGGCTGCTGTTCGGCGGCGCCCTCAGCGTGGCCGCGGGGATCCTCGCCCTGGCCTGGCCGGACGCCACCGTCCTCGTCCTGGGGCTGCTCCTCGGTGTCCGGACGCTGCTGTTCGGCATCGCCGAGATCATGTTCGGCCTGGCCCTCCACGCCGCCGCCCGGGGCTGACCCGGCGACCGACCCCGGTGGGCCGAGCGACGGCGGCCCGCCGTCCGGTGCCGGGATGTCGGCCGCGATCAACGTCGTGAGCTGCTCGTCGGTCGGGGCCGCCACATCCACCAGCCGGGTCGCCTGGTTGGTCACCGCCGCCTCGAACAGGTTGCGGGCCAGCCGCCCGTTGCCGAACCCGCGGTCGCGGGCCTGCGCCCGGAACCACGCCCGCACCGCGGCCCGGGCCTCGCCGTCGAGCTCGTAGTGGCCGTCGGTGCCGAGCATCTCGACGATCGCCACCAGCTCGTCGTCGTCGTAGTCGGGGAAGTGGATGGTCTTGGGGAACCGCGATTCCATGCCGGGGTTGGCCGCCACCAGCGCCGCCATCTCCGCCGGGTACCCGGCCAGGATCACCACGAGCCGGTCGCGCCGGTCCTCGACCAGCTTCACGAGCGTATCGATGGCCTCCCGGCCGAAGTCGCTCTCCCCGCCGCGCGCCAGGCTGTAGGCCTCGTCGACCAGCAGCACCCCGCCCTCGGACCGGTCGAACGCGGCCACCACCCGCCCGGCCGTCTGGCCCACGAACCCCGCGACCAGCCCGGCCCGGTCGGTCTCCACCAGGTGGCCCCGCTCGACCACGCCGAGGGTGCGGTAGATCTGGGCCAGGAGCCGGGCCACCGTCGTCTTGCCGGTGCCGGGGTTGCCGGTGAACACCAGGTGGCGGCTCTGGTCGAGCACGGGCAGGCCCCGGTCTCGGCGGATCTGCTGGACGCGCAGCAGGTTGGAGACCAGGTGGACCTCGCGCTTGACGCCGGCGAGCCCCACCAGGCCGTCGAGCTCGTCGAGCAGCTCGGCGAGGGGCCGGGGCGGCGGCAGCTCCTCCTCGGCCGGCGGCGCCGCGGGGGCGGCCGCCCCGGCGGCTGCCGGGGTGCCGGCGGGCCCGGCCGGCGTGGCCGGCGTGGTAGGGCGGCCGGACGAGCCGGCCCGGGACCGAGCGGCCTCGGCCGTGCGACGGACGGTGGCGCGGAAGTGCTCGATGGCCGACAGCTCGGTCCGCGACGGCAGCAGGTCGAGGGCGGCCACCACCTGGCCGAGCTGGGCACCGTGGCGGGCGAACCGCTCGGCCCGCACCCCGCCGTCGCGGGCGTCGGCGTCGGCCAGCAGCTCCAGCAGCGTGGAGGGGCGGTCGAGGTGGGCCCGCCGCCCGATGACCAGGCCCGCGGCCCGGATGTCGGCGGGCGTCGCCCGCGCCAGATCGGAGGGCATCCGGTGGCCGAACGCGGCCGCCAGGGCCCACAGCTCGTCCTCGGTGTGGAGGCCGTCGGCGTCGATGAAGGCGCAGGTGAGGTTGTAGGCCTCGACCTCGACGTCGCCGCGGACCTGCACGGCGTCGAGCCCCGCCACGGCCCCCGCCAGCGCGACCACGTCGGGCGCCACCTCGTCGACGAACGAGCGCACGGCGTCGCCGAGCGCGGTCGCCCCGGGCCCGCTCATCGGGGATCGCGCCACATCGGCCACACGGGCGGTCCGCCGGGGAGCGTGATCTCGCCGGTCACGGCGAAGCCGAAGCGCTCGTAGTACGGCACGTTCTCCGCCTTGGACGACTCCAGGTAGGCGCCGAGCCCGGCCTCGTCGCAGCGGTCGAGCATCGGCGAGATGAGGGCGGCGCCGACGCCCCGGCCCTGCGCCGGCGGGTCGGTCCCCAGCACCGACAGGTACCAGTGCGGCGCGCGCGGGTGGGCGGCCTCGAGCAGCCCGAGGCCCCGCAGCGCCCGGGGGATGCGGGGGCCGATCGCCCGCAGCATCATCGGCGCCGACCGCAGGACGGCGGGCCAGGTCGTCCGCCACCGCTCGGGCGCGTCCCAGAACGCGGCGCCGGGGCGGCCGTCGGCGGTGAGGACGGTGCCGCCGTGGCGGGCGTGGCGGCGGGCCTCCGACGCGAAGTAGGCGCGCAGCCGCCGCAGCCGGGGCGCGTCCCGCTCGCCGAACAACCACGTCATGGCCGGGTCGTCGAGGAAGGCGCGGGCCAGCGCACCCGCCAGGTGACCCACCTCGTCGCTCCGGGCGTGCCGCGCCTCGATCATGGAGGGTGAGCCTGCCACGTCGGGCTCCCCACGGGCGACGCGGGTCGGGAGGCCGCGCCATCGCCCGCCGTCGCCCGGCGTCGCCCGGCGTCGCCCGCCGTCGCCCGGCGTCGCAGGCGGGCCGTCGCCGTCCACCGGCGCCCGGCGGCACAGGCGGGCCGTACCATGGACCCATGTCTGCCGTCGCCGACCAGGGCCGCCGGGCCAAGGCCGCCAGCCGGGTGCTGGCCAGCGCATCCACCGGGGTCAAGGACGCCGCGCTGCTCACCGCCGCCGACCTGCTGGCCGCCAACGCCGAGGACGTCGCCCGCGAGCAGGCCGCCGGCGCGTCGCCCACGGTGGTCGACCGGCTGCGCCTGTCGGCCGCCCGCGTCGAGGGCATGGCCGCCGGCCTGCGCCAGGTGGCGGCACTGGCCGACCCGATCGGCGAGGTGTCGGCCGGCTGGGTGCGCCCCAACGGCCTGCGCATCAACCGGCTACGGGTGCCGCTCGGCGTGGTGGCCATCATCTACGAGAACCGGCCAAACGTCACCAGCGACGCCTTCGGCCTGTGCCTCAAGTCCGGCAACGCCGCCTTCCTGCGGGGGTCGTCGGGAGCGATCCGGTCGAACCTCGCCATCGCCGCGGTGCTGCGGGACGGCCTGGCCAAGGCCGGCCTGCCGGAGGACGCCCTGATCCTGGTGGACGACACGTCGCGCGAGGCGGCGGTCGAGTTCATGCGCCAGCGCGACGTCATCGACTGCCTGATCCCCCGCGGCGGCCCGTCGCTCATCCGCTCGATCCTCGACAACGCCACCGTCCCCTACGTGATCGACGGCGACGGCAACTGCCACGTCTACGTCGACGAGTGGGCCGACCTGGAGATGGCGACCGACATCGTGGTCAACGCCAAGACGCAGCGCCCGTCGGTGTGCAACGCGGCCGAGACGCTGCTCGTCCACGCGGCGGTGGCGGACGAGTTCCTCCCCCGCGTGGCGGACGCGCTCGACGGCGTCGAGCTGGTGGGCGACGAGGACACCCGCGCGCTGCTCGGGACCGACCGGGTGGGCGCCGCCGGCGAGGACGACTGGTCGCAGGAGTTCCTGGCCCTCAAGCTGGCGGTCGCGGTGGTGCCGTCGCTCGACGCGGCCGTCGCCCACATCGCCCGCTACGGCACCGGTCACAGCGAGGCGATCGTGACCCGCGACCTGACCGCCGCCGACCGCTTCACCCGGGAGGTCGACGCGGCCGCCGTGGTGGTCAACACCTCGACCCGGTTCGTCGACGGCGAGGAGTTCGGCTTCGGGGCCGAGATCGGCATCTCCACCCAGAAGCTGCACGCGCGGGGGCCGATGGGGCTGCGCGAGCTGACCACGGAGAAGTACGTGGTGCGCGGCGAGGGGCAGATCCGCGGCTGACGCGCCCGCCGTCCGGCCGGTCGCACCGGGCGAGCACGCGCGGCTGCAGGCCGTCGAGCTGGCCGCGGGCGCCACGTTCGTCGACGTCGGGATGCCCGAGGTCGCGGCCGGCCAGCCGTCGCCGGTCGCCGTCCTGGAGCAGTACCGCCGCGCCGGCCGCGCCTGGGCGGTGACGCCGCCGGGCCGCCCCGGCGAGGTCGCCGGCTTCGTGCTGGTGGACGTCGTCGACGGCGCCGCCCACGTCGAGCAGGTCAGCGTGGACCCCGCCGTCGCCCGCAGGGGCTGGGGCCGGCGGCTGCTCGACCACGTGGCCGCGGTGGCGGCGGCGGAGGGCCGCCGGGCGGTGACGCTGTCCACGTTCCGGGACGTGCCCTGGAACGCGCCGTACTACGAGCGCTGCGGGTTCCGGGTGCTGGGCGAGACGGAGCTGGGCCCGGGGCTGCGGGCGCGGCGCGCCGCGGAGGCGGCGGCCGGTCTCGACCCCGCGCTCCGGGTGTGCATGCGCCGCGACCTCGCACCGGTCCACCTCCTCACGGTCGGTCACGGCACGCTGTCGGCGGACGGGCTCGCCGGCCTGGTCGCGGGCGCGGGCGTCGACCTGGTGGTCGACGTGCGGTCGTACCCGGGCAGCCGCCGCCACCCCCGGTTCGGGCGGGAGGCGATGGCGGTCTGGCTGCCCGAGGCCGGGGTGGCGTACGGCTGGGAGCGGCGGCTGGGCGGGCGCCGCCGCCCGCAGCCGGGCGGCCCCAACGTGGCGCTGCGTCACCCGGCGTTCCGGGCCTACGCCGACCACATGGC
This sequence comes from Acidimicrobiales bacterium, assembly GCA_035693765.1. Classification (GTDB taxonomy): domain Bacteria; phylum Actinomycetota; class Acidimicrobiia; order Acidimicrobiales; family VFJN01; genus ZC4RG19. The sequence goes on along the minus strand of DASSGC010000643.1, from coordinate 1,948 downwards.
GACACCGGAGTTCGCCGCCGCGCTGACCGAGGTGCTGACGGACGCCGCGGGCCGGACGGTGGCGGTCATGTGCTCCGAGACCCTGTGGTGGCGTTGCCACCGCCGCCTCCTGGCCGACGCCGCGGTGCTGGGCCGGGGCGCGCGGGTGGAGCACCTGGGCCACGACGGCCGGGTGGCCCCCCACGCCGTGACCGCGGGGGCCCGCCGCGACGGCGATGGCGACGGCGATGGCGTGGTCTACGACGTCGGGAGCGACCGGCCGCTCCCGCTGTGACGGACCCGGCGTCCGGGATGGCGGCGCGGGCCCCGACGCCCGGTCCCGTCGCCCGATGGGGCACTAGGAGCCGGTCGGCGCGCCGGAGAGCGACTCGACGATCGGCCGGAGGAACTCGGCGTCGTCCCAGCTCTCGCCCGGGCTGAGGGTGCCGTGGCCCGGCACCAGGCCGTCGGACGGGTAGTGGGTGAACAGGTTGGGGTCGGCGACCGCCGGGCCGGGGTCCTTGCGGTACGTGCCGTTGCGGACCACGACGAGGTCGAGGCTGGGGATCACGAAGATGTACTGGCCGTCGTGGCCCAGCGCCGCGAACGTGTCGTCGGGCAGGCCCGCGGCCTCGTCGAGCCACCACTGGTAGCCGTAGGCGCCGCCGGAGTGCGGGGCCGCGTCGAGCGACTCCTCGACCCACGCCCGGGGCACGACCTGCTCGTCACCCCAGGCGCCCTGGCGCTCGTACAGCAGCCCGAAGCGGGCGAAGTCCCGGCTGGTCGTGTCGAGGCAGCAGTAGGTGAGGGTGTGCCCCGGCACGTCGCGCCACCACTCGACCCGGTCCATCCCGAGGGGATCGAAGATCTCCTGGCGCGCGTAGTCGCCTGCGGGCATGCCGGTCGCCTGCTCGATGACGCCCGACAGCAGCATGGCGTCGCCGCTGGAATAGCTCCACGCCGATCCGGCCGGGGCGGCGGCGGGGCGGCCGGCGGCGTAGGCCAGCTGGTCCCTCTCGTCGAGCACGAGCCGGATGATGTCGGACGCGCCCACCGCCCCCGGGTCGTAGTCCTCGACCCACTGGAGCCCGGACGACATCTGCAGCACGTCCCGCAGCGTGATCGCCTCCCGGTCGGTGCCCGCCCACTCGGGGAACCAGGTGGTCATGGGCTCGTCGACGCTCGGGATGAGCCCGTCGTCGACGGCGATGCCCACCAGCGCGCTGGTGAAGCTCTTGGCCACCGACCAGCTCGCCGCCCACGACTCCTCGCCGGCGCCGTCCGCGTACCACTCGGCGACGATGACCCCGTCGTGCACGACCACCACGCCCTGGGTGTTCATGCCGCCGGCGAAGGCGTAGTCGCGGGCCCGCTCCAGGCCGGCCGGGTCCATCCCGTGGTCCTCGGGCGACGCCACGTCCCAGTCCGGGTCCGGGACGGCCTCGGCCGAGCCGCCGGCGCGTGCGGTCTCCTCGGCGGGCGGGCGCTCGTCGGCCCGGGTGGACGTCGAGCCGTCGCTGCAGGCCGTCGCCGCCGCGATCAGCACGGCGGCACAGGCGGCGCGCCGGCGCAGTCCCCGTCTCACCACGGACTCATCTCAGCAGACGGGCGCGGCCCGGCGCTCGGGGGTTCGGCCGGGCCCGGGTTCGGCCGAGCCCGGGTTCGGCCGAGCCCGGCGGGCGGCCACCGGCCCGGTTCTCCGCCGCGGTCGACCGGATCGCGGCGCCGCCCGCGCCCACGCCGGCGCGGTTGCGGCCGCGCGTGCGGGGGTACACCTGCCGGTGGGTCGCGGGCGGGCGCCCGGCCCGTGCGGTTGCCGTCGCTCCTGCGGTGGCGCCCGCGGGTGGTGGCGCCGCCCCATGCCCGGGGCCCGCCGCCGGGTCGCCGCACCCCGCGCGGCGGGCCCCCTCCCCGCCCCCTCAAGGCGATCCGGCAGACGTTCGACCGGCCGACCACGATCGGCGCCGTT
>DASSGC010000642.1:0-7291 GCA_035693765.1 Acidimicrobiales bacterium | reverse complement strand
GTGTCGGCCGGCAGCCCGTGGCGCTCCTCGTACCCGTCGCGCTTGAAGACGTAGAACGGGGCGGTCAGGGGTGCCTGGCCCGCGGCGGGTGCGCCGCCGCTCGGGTCGTCGAGGGCCCACCAGTTGGCGCCCTGCGCCGCGGCGGGGTCGACGTACGCGCAGTCGACGGTCTGTGCCCCCACCACGCAGGTGCGCGCGGCCATGCCGCCGGCATCGTCGATGCCGTCGACGAGCCCGAGGCGCGAGAACGCCGGGGCGTCGGTGCCCATCATCTCCTGGTAGAGCGCCTCGCTCTTGGCGATGCCGCCGAGCGCGCCCCACGGCTGCCAGGCGGCGGCCCGCCGGGCGTAGTCGTCGCCGCCGGCGGCGCAGTAGCGGCCGGCCATCCCGGCGGCCACGTCGCCGGCAACGATCTGCACGTCGATCCTCTCTGCGGCCGTGTACGGGGCCCCGACGCCCGCCGAGTCGTACTGGAACATGCCGATGCCCGGCGTCCAGTAGGCCCGCGGGTAGGGACCGAACGGGTCGTTGAACGCGTACAGGCCGTAGTTGGCGTTCAGGTTGTTGTTGCCGGCGGCGAGGCCCGTCCACTCGTCCCAGCGCGACAGGGTCATGGGCGACGGGGCCTCCTGCGGCGTCCGCGCCTGGCTGACCTCCTTGAACACCGGCGCCATGACCAGGGCCACCAGCTCGTCGTCGGCGAGCTCGCAGGACCGTGGCGTCGCCGCGACGGCGGCGCGTATGCCGTCGTAGGCGCCCCGGCCGAAGTAGCGGGTGACGCCCGGCGTCCCGGCGGGGACGGCGTCTGCGCCGGCTGCGGCGCCGAACGGGCCCGGGGCCCCGGGGATCAGGCTGGCGGCGGCGGGCAGGGCGAGGCCGACGGCCAGCGCCAGTGCGGGGAGACGGCGGGGGCGCCGCCGGGAGGGGTGGACGGAGTCCGGCATGGTGAGGGTGGCGACGCCCACCGGCCCGGGGCGGCGAGCCACCGCAGGCGGGGAGGTGTCTGGGGTTGGGTGCAGAGACACCTCGGGCGCTTGCGGACGCGCCGACAGCGGCGGCTTGGGTCCCGGTCGGGCCCTTGTGCATGCGGCTGTCGGATCACGTGCTCACCTCCCGAGCGCCCGTCACAGCGGTACGGAGGCGCGCGAACGACGACCCGCGAGGGTCGGCTCCAGGGCGCGCGCCGCCGCCGTTACGGCTCGGCTGTCGCCGGCAGCGGCCACCCGGGGGCGGCGCACTGCTGCCTTCTCGTTATCGAGGAACCCCAGCAAGAGGCCCTTGACGCGGAGACCTAGCTCCACGGCTGTCACGGACTGACCCGACGGCACCCGCCCCAGCGGCCGCTCACGCGGCAACACGACGATGCACGCGTCAGGTCGGCGGACACCCTATCGACCACTCTCTGCGCCTCGAAACGTGAACATGGTCACCTTGTGTGGTGAACCACGCGGCGCACCCCGATGCGCGGCCGGTACGGTCAACCCACAACCGGCCCCGGGGGTTCAGAGGGGCAGATGGAGTTTGCCGAGTTCTTCGACCGGACGGCCCCCGGCCTCGTCCGGCTGTGCTACCTGGCCACGCTCGACCGCGAGGCCGCGGCCGACGCGGCCCAGGAGGCGCTGTGCCGGGCGTGGCGCGACTGGTCCCGCATCGGCCGCGACGGCAGCGATCCCGGCGCCTGGACGCGGACGGTTGCGCTCAACCTGTGCCGCAACCGATGGCGGCGCCTGAGCCGCCAGGCCCGCCTGGCGCCCCGGCTCTGGACCGCCACCGCGGGCGACGACGACCTGCCCGACGTCGACCTGCAGCGGGCGCTCGCCCGGCTGCCCGCCCGTCAGCGCCAGGCCGTGGTGCTCCACTACTGGGCCGGGCTCGGGATGGAGGGCTGTGCGGCGGCGATGGGGGTGTCGCCCGGGTCGGTGAAGCAACACCTGGCCCGGGCTCGGCGGCGGCTGGCGGGCGAGATCGCGGGGACCGAGGACCGGGAGGTGGAGACGACATGACCTCACTACGGGAGCGACTCGACCGACTGGGCGCGGCAGGCGCCGACGGCATCGAGCTGGTGCGCCCCGACGAGGCCGACTCCGGGCGCCGGATCCTGGGCAGCTGGCGCGTGCCGGTGCTGGTGGCCGGCGGGGCGGCGGCGCTCGTGGCGGCCGCCGCCATCGCAGGCCTCGTGCGCGGCGACGACGTGGGCCGGGTCAGCACGGCCCCGCCGGCCGAGGTGCCCGCTGACGACGCCGGCGGCGCGCGCGTCGCCGTCTTGCTCGACCCCGCCGCGCCGGCACCGGCACCGCGCGACGTGGCGCTGCGTCTCGAGGTGCCGGACGGCGACACGGTCACCGAGCGCTGGCACGACGCGACCCCGCCGGAGAGCCCGGAACCGGCCCGCCTGGTATCGCTCCCTGCCGGCGACATCCGTGCCACGGTCTCCGGGGACGAGGGGGCCTGCACGCAATCGTTCAACGCCACCGCCGGCAGCCGGCTCGTGCTCACGGTCAGCCCGTCGCCGCTCGGCACGAGTGCATGCCTCCGCGTCACGACCGTCGACGAGTGGGCGGCGACGCTCCCGACCACCCCGTCGGGACGTCCCTACCTCGGGCTCACCCTCGACGAGGCCGAGGACCTCGCGGCGCGGCAGGGCTACGTGACCCGGGTCGTGGGCGAGAACGGCGTCGACTTCCTGATCACCCTGGACCTGCGGACCGACAGGCTGGATCTGGTGCTGTTCGACGGCCAGGTGGTGGCCGCCAGCCTCGGCGGCGAGTGACCGAACGCCGGTCAGCAGGTCCGGCCGGCGATCCGGGGCATGACCGACACCGCGTAGGTGGTGCCGCCCTCGGCGAAGAACGTGAGCTGGTTGGCGTCCTCGACCAGCGGGGCGAGGACCGCGGCCGGCACCTCGGCGCACTCCTCGGCGTCGGCCAGGCGCACGGGCATCTCGGCCGGCCAGTCCACGACCGTGGGCGAGACCCCGCCCTGCGACTCGTTGGGGTCGACGGTCGAGGCCCTGACCAGATAGGCGTCGGCGACGTAGGGCTCCTCGCCGCCCAGCGCCGCGTCGCCCGACACCGCGAACGCCTCGGCCTCGGACACGAACTCGGCGAGCGCCGCGCGGGCGGGGTCGTCCTCGGTGCCGTCGCCGGCGAGGCCGAGGGCGTAGGCCCGGTGCTCGTAGGTGGTGCCGCCCGCGGTGATGGCGACCACCGTGTCGGGGGCGTCCATGATGTTGCCCGGCCGGGCGTAGTCGACGTTCGCCAGCAGCCCCTTCTCCTCGGCGAGGTCGAGGAGGTGGGCGACGCCCTCGTCGCTGATCGTCCGTTGGGTGAGCGGCGGCACGAGCGGGCCCGGGAAGATCGCCGTGGTGACGCCGCCCTGGACGAGCCGGCCGTCGCCGGTGATCACCAGGCGGGGCGGCATGGCGAACTGCTGCTGGGGCGACACGAAGCCGCCCTCGTCGCGGATCTCGATCACGGCGTCGCCTCCTGCGGGTGGGTCCGTTCGGTCGCCGGCGTCGGGCGCCGTCGTGGTGGACGCGGGCGGTTCGTCGCCGGTGCTGACCGAGTCGTCGCCGCCGCAGGCCGGCCAGGCCAGGGCGGCCAGGGCGGCCAGGGACATGAGGGCGAGCGACGGGCGCAGGCCCGGCACGGGACGGCGGTGGGGCGCGGGGCGCTCGCTGCGTGAGAGGCGCATGGGGGTGGGACGAGCCCGGCCCGGTGGCCGGTTCCCGGAGGGCCGAAGCTCGTGCCTCACCGCGTGTAGACCTCGGCGCGGTCGAACAGCGCGACGTTGTCGCTGCGGCCCGGCAGGATCGTGAACGTGACGGTGTGCGCCCCGTCCGGCAGCGCGCCGGAGTCCCACCGCAACCCGTTCGCGGGGGTGCCGGTGGTCAGGAAGTCGACCCGGGGCGTGGCGGCCGGGCGGCCGTCGACGGTCACCTCCGCGACCCCGCCATGGCGGTCGTCGGGGGCGAACACCTGGAGCCGCACGCCGCGGAACCGCACCGTGTACGCCTGCCCCACCCGGTAGCCGTAGTAGTAGGAGGCGTCGTCGGTCACCACGGTGCAGCCGCCGCAGCGGGTCCACGAGTCGCCGGAGTAGCTCACCGTCCCCGGCCCCGACCCGATGTCGGTGTCGCGGATGGTCGACGACCGGACCGGCGCCGCCCCGTCCGGCGGCTCGGCCGTCGCGGGCGGCACGGTCGCGGGCGGGACCGTGGGCGGCGTGGCGGTCGCCGGCGGCACGGTCGCGGGCACCGTGGGCGGCGTGGCGGTCGTGGGCGGCACGGTCGCGGGCGGGTCCGTGGACGGCGCGCCGCCACCCGGCGTCGGGGAGGCCGCAGTGCCGGAGGGCCCGGCCTCGCGGGCGGCGACGCCCAGGCCCGCGGCCCGGACGGCGGCGGCCGCGGCGGCGAGGGCGGCCGTGCGCCGGCGCGACCGCCGCCGGCGCAGCGCGCCCGCGACCTCGTCGAGCGGCGGTCGCCCGGGCAGGCCGGGGTGCCCCAGCAGCGGGCGCAGCTCGCCCTCCAGGTCACGCCCCACCGTGCCCGGATCGACCTCGGACCCCGGCAACAGCGCGAGCATCGCCCGCCGCGCCGCCACCAGGTCGGCCGAGACCGCGCCGCGGGAGACGTTCATCACCCGCGCGGCCTCGGCCTCGGGCAGGTCGAGCACGTACCGGAGGCCGACGGCCGTGCGCTGGCGCCGGGGCAGGGCGCCGAGCGCCCGCCACACCCCGGGCCGCAGCTCGACCACCCCGGCGGCATCGGGTGCGGCGGGGCCGTCGCGCCGGACGCGCCACACCAGGGCCCGCCGGCGCGCCGAGCGGAGCGCCACGCGGTACAGCCAGCGATCGGGGGACGCCAGCGCCCGCACCCTGCCCCAACGTTCGTGGGCGGCGGCGAAGGCGTCGGTCGTGGCCGTCGAGGCGAGGACGAGGTCGCCGGTGACGGCGGCGAGCAGGGCGACGACCCGGGGGTGGAGGTCGCGGTACCAGTCCTCGAACGCCAATGGCTCCCCCGTCGCACCGATCGTCCCCGACGATCCCGACCGGGGTGGCGGATCCGCCTGGGACGGGCAGGCCACATCCGCCGACCCCGGTACGGTAGCCGGGACGCTCAGGCGATCATGGTCGCCGCACCCCGAGCGTGTAGTCGCCGGCGCCGGAGACGTCCTCGACGACGAGGCGGTAGAGGCCCATCGTCCCCGTGTAGGTGAGCTCCGCGTCGGCGTTGGGCCCGGTGGCCTCCGCGACGGTCAGCCAGCGCCACCCGCTGAACTTCTGGAGCCGCAGGTCGAAGTTGGCACCGGTGGGCCCGTCGAGGCAGGCGGCGTGGAGGCCCGACCGTGCGAGGTAGAAGCGCCCGCCCGGCTGCACCTGGCTGCCCGGCGCGGTGAACGACCCGGTGTAGCGGAGCGAGTAGCCGTCGCAGGTCGCGGGCGGGGGCGGCGGCGGGGGCGTTGTGGTGGTGGTCGTGGGGCCGGCCGTGGTCGGCGGCGTGACGGTCGTGGCGGTTGTCGACGGCGGGGGCGCCGTGGTCGACGTCGTGGTGGTCGACGTCGTGGTGGTCGACGTGGAGGTGGTCGAGGGCGGCGGGGGCGGTGTGGTCGTCGGCGGCGGCGCGTCCTCCGACACCAGGAACACGCTGTCGGCGACGTTCCAGTTGCCGGCGAGGTAGGTCCCCGCCGCGGGGGCGGTGTGGTAGTAGTCGTCGTGGCCGCAGTCGAGCCGGTCGTCGTGGGCGCGGTCGGCGCAGATCGTGCGCATCGCCGGGTAGTAGGGCGAGTCCGAGTAGCACATGACGTCCCACTCGTCGGTGCAGTGGCCGCCCAGGCTGGAGTTGGGGGCGTTGTTGTTCACGGCGCCGAGGGTGTGGCCCAGCTCGTGCGCGGCGGGGCCGGGCGCCCAGCAGCTCCGGTCGACCCGCGCGAACGACGGGCCGGAGTTGCTGCGGTTGGACGCCGACTTGCGGGTGTCGCCGGCGAACTCGCCGATGCCGCAGTAGACGCCGGCGTCGCCGAAGATCAGGTACTTGCGGTCGGTCCGGTTGAAGCCCTGCCCCCGCAGCGCCGAGATCATCTGGCTGATGTTGGACAGGGCGGCGGAGCTGATCTCGACGTCGGTCACCGCCGGCACGCAGTCCGCCCCGTGCACGAAGCGGACGTGGCGGCGACCGCCGGTCTCCTTCGCGCTCTCGTCGTAGATGGTGTCGACGCCGACGGCCCACTGGGCGATGGAGGCCGCGTACTGGGCGTAGCGGTCGTTGCCGGGGGCGTGCACGTACAGGACCTCGACCCGCGGCCCGCTGGTGCCGTCGCCGGTGCAGACCGCCGCAGCCGCGGCCAGCGTGGCGTCGGCGGACGCGGGGACCTCGTCGGCCATGGTCAGGCCGGGCAGCGGGGCGTCGGGCCCGTGGGTGCAGGTCTCCTCACCGCCGACGGCGAAGCCGCCGACGCACCGGCCGGAGTCGGCCTCCTCGAGGCCGTTGTAGATCTGGCCGGTGCCGGGCCGGTTGCCGGGCAGGTCGACGGGCTCGACCTCCGCCGGACCGGCGATGCCGCCGGGCCCGGACGAGCCGGCGGACACCGGCGGGGCGACGACCGCGGTCACGACGAGCCCGAGTAGGACGATGCCCGCCGCCGCGAGGCGGCGCGCACGGGTGTCTGACATGCGCACGAGAGTCCCCAACTGTCTCGAGTCCGCCCCCTACCAACCGTCCCCTGTCTAGCACGTTCGCAACACATGAAACCGGCCTCATGTTCGGTAGCGGCATGGCCTGGTGAGAAGCGGTCAGCCGGTGCGGCGGACCGCGCCGTTCACGTCGACCGGGTGACGAGACGGGCGGATCAGGCCGGTACGGACCGCGGCGCCGCCGCCGTGGGCGGCCCGGTGGGATCGGCCCGCCACAGGTGCACCGCGGCCAGCGCCCGCCAGGGCCGCCACCCGTCGGACCAGCGGCCCAGCGCGACCCGGCCATCGCTGCCGGCGGTGCCGTCGCTGCCCACGGCGCCGGCGGCCCCGGCCAGCGCCGCCGCGGCCCGGATGAGGCCCAGGTCGGTGGCCGGGAAGGCGTCGCGCTCGCCCAGCCGCAGCGCGATGTAGCCGGCGGTCCACGGCCCCAGGCCGCGGACCGCGACGATCGACGCCGTCAGATCGTCGAGCCCGACGCTGCCGTCGAGGCGGACCGCGCCGCCGGCCACCGCCGCGGCGAAGCCCCGGATGGCGGCGATGCGGGCCCCCGTGATGCCCAGGCCGTCGAGGTCGGCCTCGGCCAGGGTCTCCGGCGACGGGA
>DASSGC010000641.1:0-12516 GCA_035693765.1 Acidimicrobiales bacterium | reverse complement strand
GAGGTCCGTCGAACGGTCCCGGGTGCGGGGCGTATGGGTGGGACACTCGGTGCCATGGGGGTGCGCATCCCGATGTCGGTGGAACAGCTCGGCCGGTCGCGGTTCGCGATCTCCGCCGCAATGGAGGTCGTCGCGACCCTGCAGGAGCGGGCGGCTTCCCGCCGGGCCCCGCACGTCCGGCGGCGCTGGGCCCGGGCGCGGCAGCGGATGGACCCCGACCAGCTCGGCCTGGTGTGCGCGCTCGTCCCTGTGGACCACCCGTACGTGCCGGACTTCCTGACGCCCAAGCCCTCCCAGCGGCGGCTGGCCATCGACGACGCGGCGGCCGCGGTGGCGGCCACCCCACCGGAGATCGTGGAGCGCCAGCTCGATGTCGCCTTCCGGGGCCGGGCCGTGCACGCGGACGTGGCCGAGTCCTTCGGCGGGCCGGAGGCGTTCGACCGCTGGCGCCGCCCCATGCCGGCACCGGTCGAGCGGGTGCTGCGCGAGGGGGGTCTCGGCGCCCTGGCGGCGCGCGCCGCCGAGGCGCTCGCGGGCTGCTTCGCGGCGGGGCTCGCACCGGAGTGGGAGGACGTCCTGGCCGTCCTCGAGGATGACATCAGCTACCGGGCCGAGCGCATGGCGGGCGAGGGGACCATCGCGCTGCTGGACGATCTCGGCGACGGTGTGTCGTGGTGCGACGGCGAGGTCCGCCTGGAGCGCCCGTTCGACGTGGTGGTGGACTGGGCCGACGACGGTCTGGTGCTCGTGCCGTCGACCGCGCACCGCCGGGCGGTCCAGCTCTGCGCCGAGCGGCCGCTGACACCGCTGCTGTCCTACCAGCCGGTGGTCCGGGTTCACGCCGGCGACGGTGTCGTACCACCTCGGCGTCCTCCACCGGGCGGGTCTCGTCCGCCGGCGCCGCCGGGGGCGGGAGGTGCTCTACGCCCGCACGGCGGTCGCCGCGGACCTGCTCGGCGGCGCCGCCCCCGAAACCGACGCGTCACGCGCGGGATGCGGCCCGGAAATCTACAGTTCGTAGATTCCCGGGTGTGACGAGCCCAGGCGTCCACCGTGTCGTGCCCCTCACCTTCGGCTGGGAGCACATCCCGAAGAGCATCTCGCTCCGGGGCGCCGACGCGTCGGTGCGCCTGCGCGAGCCGGTCCCCGGGGTGCTGCTCGCCGTGGACGGCGGCTGGGTGCTGCTCGACACCGGCTTCAACACGCCGATCCTGCTCGACGAGCTGCTGCGCCGGCGCATGCTGCACATGGGCATCGAGGACGAGCTGGTGGGGGACGCGGGCGACTCGATCGAGCGGGCGTTCGAGTACGCGGGCGTCGACCCGGCCGACGTGGTGGCCGTCGCGGTCAGCCACCTGCACTACGACCACGCGGGGGGCATCCGCTGGTTCGCCGAGCACGCGCCGGTCCACTGCCAGCGGCGCGAGCTCGACCACGCGCTGGCCCAGCGAACGCCCGAGCCGCTGGCCCTGTGCCGCATCGACTACGACGACCACCGGATCGACTGGCGGCTGGCCGACGGCGACGTCGAGCTGGCCCCCGGCATCACCGCCGTCGCCACCTACGGCCACACCGTCGGGCACCAGAGCTTCGTCGTCGACCTGGCCGGCGGTGGCGGGTTCGTGTTCGCGTTCGACGCCGCCGACCTGCAGCAGAACCTCGACGAGGAGCTGCCGCCGGGGTCGGTGGCCACGGGCGACGCCGACCAGGCGGTCGAGGCCATCCGGCGGCTGAAGGCGATCGCCGCCGAGAAGGGCTACCGCGTCATCCCCGGCCACGACCCGGACGTGTGGCCGGCCTTCACGGCCGAGATGGGCGTCGCCGGCCCCACCGGTCCCGGCCGGTTCCTGCCCGCGGGGGCCGCGTGACCGCGACGCGCCCCGCGGCGCCGCGGTTCCTGCTGGAACCGGCGGCCTACCTGGACGGCGACTGGCTCCGCCGCGAGCAGGCGCGGCTGTTCGCCCGCACGTGGGCCCTGGTCGGTGACGCGGCCGCGCTGGCCCGCCCGGGCGACTACCTCACCGCCACCGTGGGCGGGGTGCCGCTGGTGGTCGTCGTCGACCAGTCCGGCGAGCGGCGCGCGTTCCACAACGTGTGCCGGCACCGCGGCATGACCATGGTCGACGGCTGTGGCTCGGGGCAGCGGACGATCCGCTGCTCGTACCACGATTGGAGCTACGGACTCGACGGCGCCCTGCGGGTGATGCCCCAGCGGGCCGCCCAGTTCCCGGACGCCGACGAGGAGGCGCTGGGGCTGCTCCCGGCGGCGGTGGCGGAGTGGGAGGGGCTGGTCTTCGCCTGCCCCGACCCGGCCGTGGCGCCGCTGGCCGAGTGGATGGGCGACTTCCCCGGCGCCGCCGGCAGCGTGGGTGAGCTACGAGCCCCGGCGGGGCGCGGGCGCGGAACACGACCGGACCGGCCTCGGCGCGCACCTGCTGTTCCCCAACATCACCCTGGCGGTGAGCGCCGAGTTCTTCGTCAGCTATGCGGTGGTGCCCGAGGCGCCCGACCGCAGCCGGGTCGAGCTGCGGGTGCGGGCCGAGCCGGGTGCCGACGCCGCCGTGCTGGTGGCCGCGGTCCGCTCGTTCATCGACGAGGACATCGTGGCCTGCGAGCGGATCCAGGCGGCGCTGGCCTCGCCGTGGTTCGCCGTCGGCCCGCTGGCCCGGGAGCACGAGGCCCCCATCGCCGACTTCCACGCCAACCTGCTCGCCGCCCTGGAGTGACCCCATGCCCCTCGATCTCACCACCGGGCGCGTCGCCCTCGTCGTCGTCGACATCCAGGCCGGCGTCACCAGCCCCCGCAGCGTGCTACCGCAAGTGGGCGCGCCGGAGGCCGTCGCCCGGGCCGTCGAGGTGCTGGACGCGGCCCGGGCGGCGGGGCTGCCGGTCATCCACTTCAAGGAGGTGCACCGCAAGGAGATGGTGGACTTCGGGCGCGAGCTCGACGGGGCCGAGCCGGTCCACTGCCTGGAGACCTGGCCGGACACGGACTACCACCCCGACACCTACCCGATCGACGGCGAGTTCCCGATGCAGAAGCGGCGCTACAGCTGCTTCGTGGGCACCGACCTCGACATCCTGCTGCGGGGCCTGAAGGTCGACACGCTGGTGCTCGTGGGCGGCATGACCAACGTGTGCGTGCACTACACCTTCGCCGACGCCCACCAGCTCGACTACCACGCCTTCGTGGTGGAGGACGCGGTCAGCGGCTCGGACTGGGACGCCCACCACGCCGCGCTGCGGGCCATGGCCTACCTCCAGCGCGAGAGCCGCATCACGGCCGCGGCGTTCGTGGCCGCCGCCCGGTCTAGTGACCGGAGTGGTCGGCACCCAGCAGGCGTTCGAGGCTGCCCAGGCGGGCCAGGATCGTGAGGGCGACCAGGCTCAGCAGCGTGAACACCACCGACACCGCGGCGATGGTGGGGGTGAACCCGTAGCGCAGCGAGTTGAAGATCTTGATCGGCAGGGTCTCGACGGTGAAGCCGGCGACCATGAAGGCGATGATGTACTCGTTCAGGCTCAGCACGAACGCGGCCACGAACCCCGTCACGATGCTGGGCACGAGCAGGGGCAGGGTCACCGTGCGGAAGCGCTGGCGGGGCGCCGCCCCGAGCGTGCTGGCCGCCTCGCCCACCGCCGGGTCGATGGCCTGCAGCCCCAGGCTGATCGTCACCAGGGGAACCGACGAGAAGAACACGGCGTGCGCCACGATCACGTTCTCGATGCGGCCGACCTGCCCGATCCGGTTCCAGAACACCAGGGCGCCCACGGCCGAGATGACCGGCGGCAGCATGAAGGGCAGCACGCCCAGCCCCATCAGCACCGGCGCCAGCCGGGGCCGGTAGGTGTGCACGCCGTAGGCCAGCGGCAGGGCGATGAGCACCGCCAGCGTGGCGCTCGCCAGACCGATCGTCAGCGAGTTGCTCATCGCGCCGCGCCACTGCGAGTCGGTGACGAGCTGGCCGTACCAGCCGGTCGAGTACTCCTCGACCGGGAAGTCGAGGTAGCGGTCGCGGTTGAACGACGCCACGGTCACGACCAGCAGCGGCGCGGTGAGGAACAGCACGACCCCGCCGACCACGGCGGCCCGCAGCGCTCGCATCAGGACCACGACCGCGACCCGGCGAACGACACGGCGCCGACCACGGCCAGGCTGATGGCCGTGAGGAACATGGCGATGGCCGACGCGAACGGCACGTTGGCGTTGAACACGGCCTGGTCGGAGATGAACACCGAGAGGGTCCAGTGCTCGGGCCGCCCCAGCACCTGGGCGATGATGTAGCTGCCCAGCGCGAGCACGAACACCAGCAGGAACGCGGCCAGCAGCGCCTGACGGCACAGGGGCACGACCACCGTCGCGAACGTGCGCAGCGGCGACGCGCCCAGCGTCCCGGCGGCCTCGGTCAGCTCGCGGTCGACCCGCTTCAGCGAGGGGAAGAGGGTCAGCACCGCGTACGGGAAGGCCGTGTAGGCGAGGCCGGCCACGACGGACCAGTAGCCCGGCGTGAACGCCCGGGGCTCCGACATCAGCCCCAGCCACACCGCGATGTTGGTGATGCCGGACGACCGCCCGAGGATCAGGTCCCAGCTGAAGGCCACGATGACCTCCGACAGCGTGAGCGCGGCGAGGATCAGCACGAGCAGCGGCACCTGGGCCCGGGTGCGCATGCGGGTCAGGAACCACGTGAACGGGAAGGCCACCGCGGTGGTGAGCGCCGCGACCAGCAGGCAGATCCGCAGGGAGAACAGCGTGCGGCCGACGTAGAAGTCGGAGAACAGGCGGCGCCAGCTCTCGAGCGTGACGGCGGGCTCGTAGAACCCGCCCTGCACCCGGCGGTAGAAGCTCGTGGCCAGCATCAGCCCGAACGGCACCAGGAAGAACGCCACCAGTGCCAGCACGGGCACGCCCAGGACGAGGCGTTGCCCGCCGTGCAGCCGCTCGCGCTCCGGCCCGGTCACGGGGCCACGACCACGCAGCGGTCGGGCGGCAGGTGCACGGCGACGCGGTCGCCCTGGGCCAGCTCTCGGTGGTCGTGGCCCGGCGCCGAGGCGGCGGCCACGAGCGGCCCGTCGTCGAGCCCGCAGTCGACGAAGCACTCGAACGAGGTGCCGAGGTCGCGCACGAACACGACCTCGCCGACCAGCGAGTCGGGGGCCGACGGCGCGGCGTCGTCGTAGGGGCCGACGCTGGCGTCGCCCGGGCGCAACGACAGCAGGATGTCGGCGCCGGTGACCTTGCCGTGGGCGTCACGGGGGACCGCGATCAGGCGCCCGGCGACCTTCACCGCCCGGCCGGCCACCCGGGCGGGCAGGAGGTTGGTGGCGCCCATGAAGCGGGCGACGAACGCGGTGGCCGGCCGGCGGTAGACCGCGAGGGGAGGCCCGGACTGCTCGACGCGCCCGTCCTGCATCACCACCACGACGTCCGACATCGTCATGGCCTCGCGCTGGTCGTGGGTGACCATGACGGTGGTGATGCCCAGGCGCTGCTGGAGCAGTCGCAACTCGACCTGGAGCGCCTCGCGCAGGTTGGCGTCGAGCGCCGACATGGGCTCGTCGAGCAGGAACAACGACGGGTTGCAGGCCAGCGCCCGGGCGATGGCCACCCGCTGCCGCTGGCCGCCGGAGAGCTTGCGCACCGGCCGCCGCCCCAGCCCGTCGAGGTGCACGAGCGCCATCAGCTCGTCGACCCGCGCGGCGACGGCGCTGCGGCCCTGGCCCTTGACGCGCAGCGGGTAGCCGATGTTGCGGCGCACGTCGAGGTGGGGGAACAGCGCCAGGGACTGGAACACCATGCCGATGTCGCGCTTGTGCGCGGGCCGGGCGGTGACGTCGGCGCCGGACACGACGATCCGGCCCGCCGAGGGTCGTTCCAGCCCGGCGATCATGCGCAGCAGCGTGGTCTTCCCGCACCCCGACGGCCCGAGGAACGACACCAGCGTGCCGGCGGGGATGTCGAGCGACACGCCGTCGACCGCCCGCACCGGACCGAACCGCTTGGCGAGGTCGTCGAGCACCAGTCCCGCGCCCGGCGCCGCCCCGCGCGGGGGCGCGTCCGCGAGCACCGGCTCGGCCTCGGTGGCGGTCACGGCGGTCACTCCGAGAAGATCTGCTCGGCCCAGCGCTGGTTCACCCAGTCCTCCCACTCCTGGTAGATCGGGTACTCGGGGCGCAGGGCGGCGTCGGGGCCGGGACCGGACACCGCCTCGTAGTCGGCGTCGGTCAGGTCCATGTGCTCCTTGGCCACCGTGGGGGAGGTGCCGAGCACCCGGGCCAGCTCGGCCTGGATCTCCGGCTGGCACATCCAGTCGACGAAGGCGATCGACGCCTCGGGTTCCTTGGTGGTGCTGGTGATCGCCCAGAGTCCCGAGTCGAGGACCGCGCCCTCCTCGGGGAACACCGTCGAGAGGGGCTCGCCCTGGCTGATCGCGTAGGTGGTGATGTCGTGGTAGAACTCGCCGAGGGAGACCTCGCCCGAGTTGTAGTCCTGCTGGGCCGTGGCCTCGTCCCGCCACCAGAGCTTCACGTTGGGCTTGACCTCGGCCAGCTTGGCCAGCAGCTCGTCGACGCCCTCCTGGCTCTTGAGGATCTGGTCGTCGTCCGGGAACCAGCAGGCGGCGGTGATCTCCAGCAGGAACGACGTGTTGGGGGTGTTGATGAGGGCCAGCTCGTCGGCCCACTGCGGGTCCCACAGCGCCTTCCACGACGTCGGGCTCTCGGGTACGCGGTCGGTGTTGGAGACCAGGGTGATGTACCACGAGGCGGCGCCCACGCCCACGACGTCGCCGCCGTCGTTCTCCATGACGAACCCGTCGGCGAGGTACTTGGCGTTCGTCAGGTCCGAGCCGCTGTAGCCGAGCACGATGTCGCCCTTCAGGGCCCGGAGGATGCTGATGTTGTTGAGCATCGACACGTCGGCGGGGACGCCCCCGGAGCGCACGGCCTGCTCGAGCTGCACGATCCAGGCGTCGCCGCCCGGCTCGGACACCGACTCGACCTCGATGCCGGTCTCCTCGGTGAACTTCGGGTAGATCGCCGCGAAGTTCTCCTCGAAGAAGCCGCCGAAGGTGGCGACCTTGATCTTCGAGCCGGTCAGATCGGACTTGCCGCTCCCGCCGGCGGTGGTGGCGGTGGCGGTGTCCGCGCCCCCCTGCTCGCCGCCGCAGGCGGCGAGGACCGTCGCCGGCAGGGCCAAGGCGGCGCCCCCGATGCCGAGGCGGCGGAGCAGCTCCCGGCGTGACAGCTCGCGGTTGGTCATGATCTGGTCGTCTCCTCGATGGGGTGGGGGATGAGAGGGAGGTCGGCGGCGCCGTCGCCGAGGGCCAGCTCGACGGTCCAGGCGCCGGCGCGGCGCCGGCGGTAGCAGGCTCGGTAGCGGCCGCCGGCGGCACGCCCGTCGGCGACGGTG
This sequence comes from Acidimicrobiales bacterium, assembly GCA_035693765.1. GTDB lineage: Bacteria > Actinomycetota > Acidimicrobiia > Acidimicrobiales > VFJN01 > ZC4RG19. Next base: position 5,105 of record DASSGC010000641.1, on the reverse strand, counting down.
ATGGCGTGGTCGCCGGCCTGCACGAAGCGCCGGGTGCCGTCGGGCGACGCCCAGTCGTCCGTGGGCCCGCCGGATCCCGGCAGGCGGCGCCACACCTCGACGTACGGCGTCCCGCGGTCGCCGGTGCCGAAGGTGCCGGTCTCGACCAGGTCGGCGCCGTCCCACCAGACCCGGCCGACGTCGCCGCCGGCGGGCGCGGCGCCGCCGGCGGAGATCGGATCGACGTCGAGGTCGACGTCGTGGCGCCAGTGCAGGTGCGGGTCGCGCCAGGTGGTGATGCCGGCGAACGAGGCGGGCGGGTGCCGGTCGGCGTGTCCCGGGCGGGGGACGCGCAGGTCGGCGTAGGCGCTGGCGGACTGCACCCACACCACGTCTGACGGCTCGATCGGCGGGCCGCCGTCGACCGACAGCGACACCCGGCGCCACGCCCCCCGGAACGGCGCGGGGATCACCGGAGGTGCTCCAGCACGTGGCGCTGGAACCGGGTGATCGGGGCCTCGTGCGTGGTCGCCAGGGGTCCGACCGCGAAGCGGGACGAGCGCAGGACCCGCTGGATCCGCTCGACGGCAGCGCCGTCCTCGTCCCGCAGCACGCGGAGGAGCTGTGCCGTCGCCTCGTCGCTCAGCTCGCCGCCCTCCTCGCCGCGGACGCGGATGTCGAGCAGCGAGGTCTCGGGTCCGGTGGGCACCACCTGGTAGGTGATCCACATGCTCTCGGACGACGAGGTGGGCACGTTGGGGAAGACGAGGTTGGCGCGCAGCACGTCGCGCTCGTCCGCGGGCAGGCCGGCGATGGGCGGCAGGCCGCGGGGCCGCTCGGCGCCGGGGCGCAGCCGTTCCTCGCTCACCCAGTGCGGGCCGACCTGGTCGTGCAGGAACCGGGTGTGGTCGTACATGCCGAGGGTGTCGTCGTGCAGGTACCAGAGGTGCAGCACGTCGACGTGGTTCTCGATGTAGAGCTTCCAGTTGCAGGCGATCGGCACCTGCAGGCGGCGCACCTCCACCAGCCGGCCGGTGTCGAACGGCCCGAACCGCGCCGGCAGGTCGCCGAGCCAGTCGGCGAAGGCGGGAGCGGCCGGGTCGGGGTTGACGAACACGAGGCCGTGCCAGGTGGCGAGGCCGACCGGCAGGAGTCCCCAGCGGCCGGGGTCGACGTCGGCGAACTGGGCGGCCCGCTGGGGGATGCGTTCGAGCGCACCGCCGGGCGAGAACTCCCAGCCGTGGTACGGGCAGCGGACGTTCCCGTCGGTGTGCCCGGCGGCGCACGCGAGCGCCATGCCCCGATGGCGGCACATGTTGAGGAACGCCCGCAGCTCGCCGTCGTGGCCCCGCACGACCAGGACCGGCTCGGCACCGGCCTGCACCGGCACGAAGTCACCCGGGGCGGGGACGTCGTCCTCGTAGGCGACCAGGTTCCAGGTGCGGCCGAACAGCAGCCGCTGCTCACGCTCGTACCACTCCGGGCTGTGGTAGGCCTCGGGAGGCAGGAGGTAGCGGGTGGGCTCGACCATGCCCGTGGCGGCGGGGACGTCGAGGGTGTCGGCCATGAACGTGACGCTGCCACCAGGCCGTTTCCATCGAATGTCCATAGAAATAACGGCTGGTGTCGTGGCCGAGACGGGTATTTGTCAGATCGCTAACGGTTTCCTTTCCGACGGGTCGGCACCGTCCGGGACCGCGGGTCAGCCGCGGCGGCTGACGGCGGGCGGCGCCGGCATGCGCTCGAACTCGAGCTGGAGGGCCTCCCGGGCCGTGCGGAGCTGCGCCTCGACCGTCTCCAGCGACGTGACGAACGTGCGGGCCCAGGCGAGGCGGCGCACGAGATCCTCCTGCTCGGGGAGCTCGTCGCCGGCCAGCCGGCGGTGCTCGGCCGCGGCCTGCCTGGCCGCCTCCTCGGCCCGGCCCCGTGCGTCGTCGAGGATCTCCTCGGCGTGCTGCCGGGCGTCGAGCGCGAGGCGGCGGCAGTACTCCTGGGTCTGGGCGACGTAGGTGTCGGCCTCCTGCTGGGCCCGGGACAGGATGTTCACGGCGTCGACGCTCGGCCGCGGCGCCATCCTCTCGGCATGGATCCCGTCCTCGGACTGCCAGTGGGCGATCGTCGTCTTGTAGTGGTCGACCGTGGCACGGAGCGACGCCTCGCTCGCGTCACGGGCCGCGATGTCCTCGGCCACCCGGCCCAGGAAGGCCCGCACCTCCTCCTCGCTCACCCCGCGGCGACCGAGCGGGGTACGGCTGAACTGCTGCGACCGCACCCGGTCCGGCGTCAGCCGGGGGACGGGGAAGCGGGCCTGCTGCGGGCCGTCGGCTGGCATGCTCATACCGCTGGCTCCTCGCTTCCGAAGTCCTCGACGTGCACCCGGTCGAGCGGCGCGCCCGACCCCTCCAGCACCGCCATCGTCCCGGCCACCATCGCGGGTGACCCGCACACGTAGATGTCGTGGTCGGGCCACGGCCCGTGGCGCAGGGCGACGTCGACGGCGGTGCCGCTCTCGATGTAGCTGCCCATGGTGGGCTCGTGCGACACGCACGGCACGAGCCGCACGCCGTCGCTCGCGCCGCTGAGCGCATGCATGGCCGGCAGGTCGTACAGGTCGTGGTAGCGGCGCGCGCCCCAGAACAGGTCGATCCGCTTCCCGGTCCCGGCGACCGCCACCTGTTGGATCACCGCCTTCATCGGCGCCAGGCCCGTCCCGCCGGCCAGCAGCACCAGGTCGCCCGGGGCGCCGGCGGGCACGGTCAGCCGGGTACCGACCGCGGGCCCGAGCCGCAGCGGGTCGCCCACCTGGGTGCTCTGCACCAGCGCGGTGCTGACGGGGCCGCCGTCGACGATGCGGACGTGCAGCTCGAAGGCGCCGTCGGCGTCGGGCAGGGTGGCGGGCGAGTAGTAGCGCCACAGGCGGGGTCGCAGCGGGGACTCGACCGACAGCGACTGGCCGGCCAGGTAGGGGAGCCGGCCTTCGGGCAGCACCCTGAGCACGGCCACGTCGACGGTCCGGCGCTCGTGGGCGACCACCCGCGCCTCCCACCAGGCCGGCTCGCCGGCGGCGGCGTCGGCGGCCGCGATCATCACCTCGGCGACGATCCCGTACGCCGCCGCCCAGTCGGCGGCGAGCCGGTCGGTCCAGTCGTCCCCGCTGAAGTGCTCCAGCGTGGCCAGCAGGGCCTCGCCCACCGCGGGGTAGTGGTCGCGCACGACCGCGAACTTGCGGTGGTCGCGCCCGAGCTGGCGGAGCACGGGCACGACCGAGTCGAGGTCGTCGACGCGGCTGACCACCTGGCCGAGGGCGGCCACCAGCCGGTCGCGCTGCGCGGCCATGCTCACGGGGAACATGTCCCGCGTGTACGGGTGGGTGAGGAACAGCGTCGAGTAGAAGTACAGCGGGACCTGGTCGCCGTGCTGGGCGATCGCGTTCCAGTTCTTCTTCAGGCCTGCGGCGTCGATCACGGGCCCGACGGCTCAGGACGTCGCGGCGTCACCTGACGCGACGATGCCCGGCTTGACATCGGCGACGACGGCACCCGCGTCGGCGATGACGTCGTCGGGCACGCCGAGCTCGACCATCGTGGCCACCAGGTGGTTGACGACCTGGTCGTAGTGGGCCTCGGTGATGCGGAGGTGGGCGTGGGCGTCGCTCAGCTCGCGGCCCTCGTACTCCTGTGGCCCGCCGAGGACCTGGCTGAGGAGCTTGACCTGGTGGCGCTTGATGCGCCCGACGTCCTGGCCCTCGAAGTACGTGGCCAGCTCGGGGTCGTCCAGCACCTTGGCGTAGAAGCGCTCGACCGTCTCCTGGAGCGCCGGCGCTCCGCCGATGCGCTCGTAGTGGCTCGCGGTGCTCGCAGTGTCGTCGGTGGGTTCCCCGGCCATCGGTGTGTCCTCCTCGTCGGCGGCGGCGGAGCGCCGTGACCACGCCCCGCGCCGCTGACGCTACCGCGCGGTCGACCCCCGATGGTTCGCCGCCGTCCGCCCTCATGGTCCGTTCACACGACGCCACTCGGCGGCGTGCTGTGACCGCGACGGGTGGCCGGTCGCACCGGTTAGGTTTCTCGCGTGCGGTGCTCGGCCTGCGGCCATCTCGACTCCAAGGTGGTCGACTCGCGCCAGTCGGACGACGGCAACGCCATCCGGCGGCGCCGCGAGTGCCTGTCGTGCGGGCAGCGGTTCACGACGTTCGAGCGGCCCGAGCCGGTCACGCTCACCGTGCTCAAGCGGTCCGGCGACCGCCAGCCGTTCGACCGGTCGAAGGTCGTGGCCGGCGTCGAGCCGGCCGTGAAGGCCCGGCCGGTCGGGCACGGCGAGGTGGCGGCGCTCGCCGCGGCCGTCGAGGACGAGATGCGCGCGCTCCCGACCGGCGAGGTCACCAGCGAGCGGGTGGGCCGGGCCGTGCTGGAGCGGCTGCGCGAGCTGGACGTCATCGCCGCCGTGCGGTTCGCCTCGGTCTACAAGGGCTTCGACGACCTGGCCGACTTCGAGCGGGAGCTGACCCTGCTGACCAAGCGGACGGCACCCAAGTCGCACGGCGGGCAGCCGCCGCCGGGGTGACCGCCGGCCCGCGCTCAGCGCTGCCGGACGTACCGCAGGAAGAGGTAGCCGTCGTCGGCGAGCGCCCGGGTGAGCCGCATCGGCCGCAGCGTCGCCTCCGCACCCTGGGCGATGCGGTGGGCCGGGCCCCCGGACAGGCTGGGGGCCACGGTCAGGCACATCTCGTCGACGAGGTCGGCGTCGATGAGCTGGGCGTTCGTCGACGGGCCGCCCTCGCAGAGCACGATCCCGGCGCCCGCGGCGTCCCGGAGCGCCGCCAGGGCGCGGTGCCAGTCCACCCACTCGTCGCCCACGTCGAGGACCTGGGCGACGGCGTCCAGCGCGGCCCGGCGCGTGCGGTCGGCCGACGCCGTCGTCAGGACCAGCGGCCGGGCGTCGGGCGTCGACTCCCGGAAGAGCCGGCTCTCGGGGTCGATCCGCAGCGACGACGAGACGACGGCGATCCGGGGCGCCTCGGCCTGGCCGTGCTCCCGTCGCAGTCGCCGGGCGGCGGGGGAGGGGCGCGCCGGGCCGTAGTCCTCGACGAGCACCGTGGCCGCGCCGGCCATCACGACGTCGGCGACGGC
>DASSGC010000640.1:0-18118 GCA_035693765.1 Acidimicrobiales bacterium | reverse complement strand
GTTGAGGGTCGAGCGGCACGGGCGGGTGCTCGTGGTGACGATCGACCGCCAGGAGCGGATGAACGCGCTGAGCCAGGAGGTCCACGACGGGCTCACGGAGACGTGGGCCTCCCTGGCGTCGGACCGTTCGGTGCGGGCGATCGTCATCACCGGTGCCGGTGAGCGGGCGTTCTGCACGGGCATGGACCTGAAGGCGTTCGCCGAGCGCGGCGGGCCCCGCCCGGTCGCCCAGGACGTGCACGAGGAGCTGCGCCTCACGCCGCTCCAGTGCGACGTGTGGCTGCCGACGATCGTCGCCGTCAACGGGGTCTGCACGGGCGCGGGGCTGCACTTCGTGGCCGACGCCGACGTGGCCGTCGCGTCGTCGTCGGCGTCGTTCCTCGACACCCACGTGAGCGTGGGTCAGGTCACGGCGATCGAGCCGATCACCCTGCTGCCGCGGATCGGGCTGGGCAACGCGTTGCGCCTGGCGGTCCTCGGCCGCCACGGCCGCCTCGACGCCGCCGAGGCGCTGCGCATCTCGCTCGTCGACGACGTGGTCGAGCCGTCGCTGCTCCTGGAGCGGGCCGTGGGGCTGGCCGAGCAGGCGGCGAGCGGATCGCCGGCGGCCGTCGAGGCGTCGAAGCGGGCGATCCGGGGCGCGCTCGAGCGGCCGATGGCGGAGGCGATGCAGGCGGGGTGGGAGCTCCTGCTCGCCCACCGGGCGCATCCGGACTCCCAGGAGGGCCCGCTGGCGTTCGCGGAGAAGCGAGAGGCGAGGTGGCGATGAGCGACGTGCCGTCCCCCGTCGAGGACCCGGTCGAGGACCTGGTCGAGGACCCGGTCGCGGACCCGGTCGAGGACCTGGTCGAGAACCTGGTCGACGAGGAGATCGTGGCCGAGGCCGAGCGGTTCTTCCGGGCGCAGCTCCCCGCCGATTGGGTCGCGGCCGTCGACGCCGACGACCCGGACGGGCTCGGCGCCGCCCGGCGGGGGGTCGACCCCGACGAGCTGTGGACGCGCCTGTCCAGCCGGGGCCACGTGGTGCCGACCTGGCCGGTCGAGTACGGCGGCCTCGGCGCCACCCGCGGGGTCGGCCGGGCGATCGCACGGGCACTGGGCCGCTACAAGGTGCCGCGCTTCAACAACCCCGTCGGCGTCGACCTCGTCGGTCCGGCGATCCTGCGCTGGGGGAGCGACGACCAGAAGGCGCGCTACCTGCCGCGCATCGCCGCCTACCAGGACATCTGGTGCCAGCTCTTCTCCGAGCCCGGCGCCGGCTCCGATCTCGCCGGGCTCGCCACCCGCGCCGTCCGCGACGGCGACACGTGGGTGATCCGCGGCCAGAAGGTCTGGACGAGCCTCGCCGACGTGGCGTCGTTCGGCATCCTGCTCGCCCGCACCGATCCCGACGTGCCGAAGCACGCCGGGATCACCGCGTTCGTCCTGCCGATGGCACGGGCCGGCGTGACCGTGCGGCCGCTGCGCCAGATGACCGGCGACGCCGAGTTCTGCGAGGTCTTCCTGGACGACGCCCGCATCGACGACGCGCTGCGCCTGGGCCCGGTCGGTGACGGGTGGCGCGTCGGCACGTCGGTCCTGATGAACGAGCGCACGTCGATCGCCGGCACCGGCGCCTCGCTGCCCGGCACCGTGACCGGGCGCTCCGTGACCGCGCTGATCCAGCGGCACGCGCCGGTCACCGATCCGGCGCTGCGGCAGCGCCTGGCACAGGTGTACATCGAGGACCGGCTCGTGTCGCTCACGAACCAGCGGGCTGCGGCCCGGCGGCGGGCGGGCCAGCCTCCCGGTCCGGAGGCCTCGATCTCGAAGCTGTTCTTCAGCGAGCACACGCAGCGCGTGCAGGCCCTCGCCGTCGACCTCGAGGGCCCCGCCGCCCAGGCGTGGGACGACGGCGACCGGTGGCTGGAGAAGACGGCGTGGTCGTTCCTGCGCGTCCGGTCGAAGACGATCGCGGGCGGGACGTCGGAGGTGCAGCGGAACATCCTCGGCGAGCGGGTGCTCGGCCTGCCCCGCGAGCCCGACGTCGACCGGTCGCTGCCGTGGTCGCAGGTGCGGCGGTCAGGATGAGCGAGCCGACCGATCCCACGAGCCTGGCCGACATCGCGCTGCGGCGAGCCCGCCGCGACGCGTCGACGCCCTTCCTGCTGACCGTCGACGAGTCGGAGCCCACCGTCGTCCGCACCTCGAGCTACGGCGACGTGCTGGCCCGGGCGACGGCGCTGGCGCGGGCGCTCACCGAGGCCGGCGTCTCGCCCGGCGACCGGGTCGGCTGCTACCTGCCGAACTCGCCGAGCTGGGTCGTCGCCTCGCTGGCGGCCTGGCTGCGCGGCGCCGGCGTCGCCGCGGTCGGCACCCTGGTGCCGGGCCCCGAGGCCGCCGCCCTGTTCGCCCTGGCCGACGTCGCCGCGGTCGTGGCCGTCCACGGCGCCCCCGAGCTGCCCGGCGGCGCCACGGTCATACGGATCGACGACGACGGTTCGCTCGACGGGAGCGGCCCCGACCGCGGCTGGGAAGCCGCCGACCTGCGGCCCCCGTCGCCCGAGGAGCTCGCGGTGGCCATCTTCACGTCGGGCACGACGGGGCAGCCGAAGGGGATCACCCACAGCCACGCCGACATCGTCGCCGCGGCGCGCCGGGTGGCGGCGGGCTACGCCCGCACGAGCGGCTACCGGCCCGACCCCGCGCCCGCCCACCTCGCGCCGGGCGTGCTCTTCAACCCGTTCGGCCACATGGCCGGCTACAGCCGGCTCGCGTTCCGCATGTGGATCGGCCGGCCCCTCGTCATCGTGCCGAGGTTCGGCGTCGGGGCCACGAAGGTCCTCCTCGGCCTCTTCGACCTCGACAGCCTGCAGCTCACCCCGACGATGATCCACATGCTGGCCACGGCGGAGGACGAGCTGAGCCTCGGATCGGTCCGCTACGTGACCTCCGGCACGGCGCCGCTGTCGATCGCCACCCGGGAGCTGTTCGAGGCGCGCTACGGCGTGCCCGTGATGCAGGCGTACGGGATGACGGAGGTGGGCGCGGTGGCCCAGGAGCGCTACGACGACGTGGTGGCCGGCCGTCGTGGCCCGGGCTCGGTCGGACGGCTCGCCGCCGGTGTCGAGGTCAGGATCCGGCCCCTCGACGACGACCGCCCGGCCGGCGAGGGCGAGATCCTCGTCCGCACCGACGAGGCCTCCGACGCGTTCATCGGCGGTGCACCGGTCCCGGTCGACGCCGACGGGTGGTTCGCGACCGGCGACGTCGGCCGCATGGAGGACGGGATCCTCTACATCACCGGGCGTGCGCAGGAGAAGATCATCGTCGGGGGGTTCAACGTCTACCCGGCCGAGGTCGAGGACGTCGCCCGGCGGTCGGCCCTGGTGCGTGACGCGGTCGTGGTGGGCCTCCCCGACGAGCGTCTCGGCGAGCGCCCGGTCGCTGGGATCGTCTGGGCGGGAGCGCCCGACGGCGACGCTCTCGTCGAGGAGATGCGCGCCAGCCTCGCCCACTACAAGGTGCCGCGGGCGCTGTTCCCGCTCGACGCCGTCCCGCTCACCCCCCGCGAGAAGGTCGACCGGCGGCGAGCCGGCGAGCTGGCCCGCGCCGCCCTCGGCGAGAGGAGATCGTGATGTGGCAACCGATGGTCGGCGTGAAGGTGGTGGAGGTCGCGCAGTTCACCTTCACGCCCTCGGCCGGGGCGGTGCTGGCCGACTGGGGGGCGGACGTCGTCAAGGTCGAGCACGCCGTCACCGGCGACGCCCAGCGCGGCCTCACGATCGGCGCCGGCGGGGTGGCCGCCGGGTCGTTCCAGCCGCTGATGGAGCACCCCAACCGGGGCAAGCGCAGCATCGGTCTGTCGCTCGACGTCGCCGGCGGCCACGCGGTCCTGATGGAGCTCGTGCGCGACGCCGACGTCTTCCTGACGAACTTCCTGCCGAGCGCCCGCCGGAAGCTGCGCATCGACGTGGACGACGTGCGGGAGGCCAACCCGCGGATCATCTACGTACGGGGCAGCGGCCACGGCCAGCGCGGCCCCGAGGCCGAGCAACCGGGCTACGACGGCTCGACGTTCTGGTCGCGCATGGGGTGCGCCTGGAGCTCGACGCCGCCCGACGCCGACCGGACCGTGCGCCAGCCCGGCGGGGCGTTCGGCGACTCGATCGGGGGCGGGATCATGGCCGGCGGTGTGGCGGCCGCCCTCTTCGCTCGTGATCGCACCGGCGAGGCCGCGGTCGTCGACGTGTCGCTCATGGGCGTCGGCGCGTGGGCCATGGCGCTCGGGATCGGTACGGCGCTGCTCACGGGCGAGGCCACGCCACCCCCCGCCTCGACCGCGCCGCCGCACATCCCGGTGAACCCGACCATCGGCAGCTACCCCACGTCCGACGGGCGGTTCATCACGCTGATGATGGTGCAGCCCGGCCGGTACTTCGCCGACCTGTGCACGCACCTCGGCCTCGAGCACCTGCTCGACGACGAGCGCTTCCGGGACGCCGCCGGCATCATCGCCCACGCCGAGGAGATCGGGCAGCACATCGCCCGGGCGATCGCCGCCGAGCCGTACGCCCACTGGTGCGAGCACCTGCGCACGCTCGACGGGCCGTGGGCCCCGGTGCAGAACCCGGTGGAGGTCGCCGCCGATCCCCAGCTGGCGGCCAACGGCTGCCTCCTGCCGGTCGTCGACGCCGACGGCGTCCCCCGGACCCTGGTGGCCAACCCCGTCCAGTTCGACGAGACGCCGCCGACGCTCACCCGTGGGCCGCAGTTCGCCGAGCACACCGACGACATCCTGCGTGAGCTCGGCAAGAGCGAGGACGAGATCATCCAGCTCAAGCTCGACGGCGCCTGCACCTGACGCCGCCGGGGTCAGCTCGGCGTGGCCCCTGCCCTGGCCGGCGACGCGCGCTTCGGCGCGGCGCGGCGCCCGTTCGACCGCGACGGCGTGAACACGTCGACGAGCAGGTCGAAGTGCTTCGCGATCAGCGTGCCCGGATCGCCGCGGCCGGGACCGGCCAGCCACAGGAACAGGCTGCGCCGGTAGGTCACGAGGCACACGGTCGCGAGGAGCATGCAGTAGTCGTCGGGCTGCTCCAGCCTGCGGCGCTCCGCGACGGCCCGCGCCAGCGTGGCGATGTCTTCCTGCTGGTGGTCGTGCACGCCGCCACGCAGGGTCGACGACGAGGCCACGGCGCGCTCGTAGAGGAGCAGGGCCCGCCGCCGCTGGCGGAGACCGGGCGCGAACTCGAGCAGCGTCTCCTTCAGCGCCTCGACGTCGCGCATCGAGGCCGGCTGGGCCAGGAACTTCTTCGTGAACGACTGGAACCAGCCGTACTCACCGAGGAAGAGCACCGACTCCTTGGTCGGGAAGTAGCGGAAGAAGGTCCGGGGCGACACCCCGGCACGCTCGGCGATCTCGTCGGTCGTCGTCTCGTCGTAGCCGTTCGCGGCGAACAGCTCGAGCGCCGCCTCCTGGAGGGCGCGCTGGGTGCGCATCTTGTGGGCCTGCCGGCGCCCCTGCGGGGGCGCCGATGGGGACTGCTCTGCCACGGGGACCGGCGTCTCTCTCCACGACGTCACGAACTGGTCGAGACGATAGCGAACCTTCGTCGCGGACGGCTTGACGGTCGACTGTCACCCCCATAATCTGACAGTCGAGTGCCACTTGAGTGGCCGCGGGGGATGGTTCGCCACAACCGATGGCTCGTCCCCCGTGCATCGAGTCGTGCCGCCGACCCCTCAGGCGGCACGACTCGAATCCCTCGACGGAAAAGGAACACGGATGGCGCAGACGGTGCCTGTCGACAGCGCGGGGAGCCCGATGGGGCTCTACGACGCCGAACCGGAAGGTGAGGCGCGCGGCGCCGTCGTCGTCCAGGAGGCGTTCGGTCTCACCGAGCACATCGAGGCCGGGCACGCCTTCCACTGCGACGCCCGCGACGACACCCACCACGAGGCGTCGGCCAAGGACGGGTGGGTGCGCACGCTCGACTGGTTCGGCACCCACATCGCGGGTCGCTGAGCGGCCGGCGAGCGGGTGGAGGGGAGGAACCTGGACATGGCCTATGACGTGACGCTCACGGGCGCGCGCATCGTCGACGGCACGGGGAGCGACGCCTACGAGGGCGACGTCGCCATCGCCGGCGGTCGCATCGTCGCCGTCGGCGACGTCGACGGCCCCTCGACGCGCACCATCGACGCCGGCGGCCGCGTCGTCGCCCCCGGCTTCATCGACGCCCACACGCACTACGACGCCCAGCTGCTCTGGGACCCCACCGCCAACCCGACGACGACGCACGGCGTCACGACCGTCCTGCTCGGCAACTGCGGCTACACGCTCGCCCCCGTCCGGTCCGACGACCAGGACTACCTCATGGGCCTGTTCGCGGCCGCCGAGGAGATCCCGAAGAAGGCCCTGCAGCTCCTCGCGCCGTTCGCGTGGGAGAGCTTCCCGCAGTACCTCGACCAGATGGAGGGCCGGGTCGGCATCAACGTCCTGACCCAGATCGGCCACAGCGCGCTGCGCCGCTTCGTGATGGGCGAGGCCGCTCTGGAGCGCGCCGCGACCGAGGGCGAGGTCGCCGAGATCGTCCGCATCGCCGAGGCCGCGATGGACGCCGGCGCCGCCGGCGTCAGCAGCAGCCAGGCGCCCCACCAGCGCGGCGAGCTCGGCGAGCACATCCCGTCGTACTTCGCGGACGGCGCCGAGACGCGGGCGCTCGCCGAGGCCGTCCGGCGCAGGGGCAAGCGCCTGCTCTCGATCAACCCGGCGTCCAAGCGCCACGGACTCGACGACGACGACCGCGCCCTGCTCGTCGAACTGGCCCGCATCTCGGGAGCGGTCGTCTCCTGGAACGACTTCGGCATGGGGACGCCCAACGGCGACAGCGTGCTCGAGTTCATGGAGGACGAGCTGCGACGTGGCCACGAGATCTACGCCGTCGCCCGGTGCCAGCGCCCCGAGACGCGCTTCACGCTCAAGAAGCTGTCCGCGGTCTTCGCCAGCTCCGAGGCGTGGGTCGACCTGTCCAAGCTGGAGCCGTCGGACAGGCTCGCCGCCCTCGGCGACCCCGCCTGGCGGGCCCGGCTCGCCGAGTTCTGGGCGACGGCCAAGTTCATGGAGAACGCGTCGGTCGAGAAGGCCTGCGGCCCCACCACCGCCCCGCTCGAAGGCCGGCTCCTCGTCGACGTGGCCGCCGAGCGCGGCACGAGCCCGGCCGAGGTGATGTTCGACGTCGCCATCGACGACCGGCTCGAGACGTTCTTCCGCATCTCCGGCCCGGTCGACGTCGACGAGTCCCGGCTCGAGCGCATCCTCAAGAGCCCGGCCACGCTCGTCGGCATCTCCGACGGCGGCGCTCACCTCCAGACGTTCGCCGGCGGCGACTACACCAGCTACTTCCTCGCCCACTGGGTGCGCGAGAAGGGTGCGTTCGCCCTGGAGGAAGGCGTGGCCGCCCTCACGTCCCGGGTCGCGGGCTTCCTCGGTCTCGACGACCGGGGCACGTTGGAGGTGGGCAAGGCGGCCGACGTCGTCGTCTTCGACCCCGACACGATCGAGCCCCTCTCGCTGCTCACGCTCGACGACATCCCCGGCGGCGGCACGCGCATGACGAAGAACGCGCGCGGGATCCCGTGGGTCCTCGTCAACGGCGAGCCGGTCGTCGAGGAGGGCGTGCCGACCGCCGCCGTGCCCGGCACGGTGCTCGGGCGCGGCTGACCGGTGCCGTCGATGAACCGCGTCCTGCCGGTGCTGCGCGACTGGAACCGGTTCTTCTGGACCGGGGGCGAAGACGGCCGCCTCCGGTTCCAGCACTGCACGGCGTGCGACGCGCTGCAGCACCCGGCGGCGCCGGTCTGCCGTCGCTGCGGCGCCGGCGGGCTCGACGTGCAGCCGGTCTCCGGCCGCGGCGTGGTGCAGAGCTGCACCGTCAACGTCCAGCGGTGGTCGGCCGACCAGACGACGCCGTTCGTCGTCGCCGTCGTCGCCATCGACGAGGACCCCCGTGTGCGGCTCACGACGAACGTGGTGGGCTGCGACCCCGACGCAGTCCATGTCGGTCTGCCGGTCCGGGTCGTGTTCGAGCACGTCGACGACGTGTGGGTGCCGCTGTTCGAGCCGGCCGGCGGCCCGCCGGCCGAGCTGCCCGACGAGTGCGCGGAGCTCGAGCGGATGAGATCCGTCCGCCCGATGGCCCGGTCGCACAAGTTCGAGGACGACGTGGCGCTGACCGGCGTCGGCAGGTCCCGGATCGGGCGGAAGCTGGGAGTGGCGCCGCTCGCCCTCACCGTCGAGGCGATCCGCCGCGCCGTGGCGGACGCCGGCCTCGCCATGGACGACATCGACGGCCTCTCGACCTACCCGGCCTCCCCGGCCGAGGGCGGCTACGCCGAGGGCGGGGTGACGGCCGTCGAATCCGTGCTCGGCCTCCGGCCGACGTGGCACAACGGCGGCCACGAGACGCCCGGCGCCTGCGGGTCGCTCGTCGCGGCGATGCTCGCGGTGTCGGCCGGGCTGTGCCGCCACGTCGTGTGCTTCCGGACGGTGTGGCAGTCGACGTTCACCGATCTCGCCCGCCGGGGCGAGGTCACCGGCGGGGCCACCGGCGCTGCGCCACGGCGGGTCTCCGGGCCCGACGAGCACCTCGCGCCGTACGGCGTCCAGGCCGTGCACACGGTCGCGATGGCCGCGTCGCAGCACATGGCGCGTTACGGCACGACCCGCGAGGCGCTCGGGTGGATCGCGCTCAACGCCCGGGCCAACGCCGCCCTCGACCCGACCGCGCTCTACCGCGAGCCGCTCACGATGGACGAGTACCTGGCGGCGCGCGTGATCAGCACACCGTTCGGGCTCTACGACTGCGACGCCCTGTGCGACGGCGCCGTGGCCGTGGTCGTCTCCGCCGCCGATGCCGCCGCCGGCACCCCGCACCCCGTGCTCGTCGAGGCCGTCGGCATGCAGGTCACCGAGCGGATGGAGTGGGACCAGGGCACGCTGAGCCATGAGCCGCACGTCCTCGGCCCGGCGGCCCACCTCTGGACCCGCACGACGCTGCGCCCCGACGACATCGACGTCGCCGAGCTGTACGACGGCTTCACGTTCAACTGCCTGTCCTGGATCGAGGCCCTCGGCTTCTGCGAGATCGGCGAGGCGAAGGACTTCCTCGACGGCGGCAGGAACATCGCCCGCGACGGGCTCCTCCCGCTGAACACCCACGGCGGGCAGCTCTCCCACGGGCGGACCCACGGCATGGGCCTCGTCCACGAGGCCGTCACGCAGCTGCGCGGCGACGCCGGCCCCCGCCAGGTCGACGGCGCCGCCACCGCCGTCGTGACGAGCGGCGGCCTGACCCCCGGAGGCGTCGTGCTGCTCCGGCGAGATCGATGACGCGGCGACGGAGCCCGACGTGAACCTCGACGACCTGATCATCCTCAGCATCGACGACCACGCCGAGTGGTGCGCGTCGCACCCCGGCCGGTTCATGCCGCTGTCGATCGGCCCCACGTGGGACATGGACGCCCTCGTGGCCGAGATACCTGAACCAGCGGTGGACCGGCCAGGACTTCGGTGGCCGGCTGCCGAGCGAGGTGTTCCGGGAGCACGCGCTGGCCTGCTTCATCCACGACCCGACGGCGCTCAAGCTCCACGACGACATCGGCGTCGACATCATCGCCTTCGACGCACCCGTCACGGGCGGGCGTGACGTCGCCCTGGCGGGCGCCCCCACCCCTCGACTCCCGAAGGAGAAGCCATGACCGACGCGGCGATCGACTTCCCGATCTACGACGCCGACAACCACATGTACGAGCCGTCCGAGGCGTTCACGAAGCACCTCCCGCCCGAGTACGCCGGCGTCATCAAGTACGTCCAGGTGAACGGTCGCACGAAGATCGCCGTCAAGAACGTGATCTCCGACTACATCCCGAACCCGACGTTCGAGGTGGTCGCCCGCCCGGGCGCCCAGCAGGACTACTTCAAGCACGGCAACCCCGACGGGCTCTCCCGGCGGGACATCCTCGGCCCGTCGATGCGGGCGGAGGAGGCCTTCTTCGCACCGGCCCCCCGGCTGGCGCGCATGGACGAGCTCGGCATCGACCGGGCGATCATGTGGCCGACGCTGGCCAGCCTCCTCGAGGAGCGACTGGCCGACGACCCCCGGGCCGCCCACGCCGTCATCCACGCCTTCAACCGCTGGATGCACGAGCAGTGGACGTTCGACTACGAGGATCGGATCTACACCACGCCGGTCATCACCCTCCCGATCGTCGAGCAGGCCATCGAGGAGCTCGAGTGGGTGGTGAGCCGGGGCGCCCGCATCGTGCTGATCCGGCCGGCTCCCGTGCCGGGCTTCGAGGGCACGCGGTCGTTCGCGCTGCCCGAGTTCGACCCGTTCTGGGAGAAGGTCGTCGAGGCCGACATCGCGGTCGGGATGCACGCCTCCGACGACGGGTCGACGAAGTACGTCAACGTCTGGGAGGGCACCGGCGGCGGCGAGTACCTGCCGTTCAAGACGCAGAACGCCTTCGAGGAGGTGTTCCGCAGCTACCACCGAGGGATCATGGACGCCATGGCCTCGGCGATCTGCCACGGGCTGTTCGACCGGTTCCCGTCGCTGCGGGTGATGCCCGTCGAGAACGGGTCGCGGTGGGTCGGCCCGCTCCTCGACGCCCTGGGCCACACGTACGCCATGAACCCGAGGCTGTTCGCCCAGGATCCGGTGGCGACGTTCCGGCGCAACGTCTGGGTGCACCCGTTCCACGAGGACGACCCGATGGACGTCGTGCGGCTGCTCGGCGCCGATCGCGTGCTGTTCGGCTCCGACTACCCGCATCCCGAGGGTCTGGCCGAGCCGAGGAGCTACGTCGACCAGCTCGACGGCCTGGGACGCGACGACATCGCCCGCATCATGGGCGGCAACCTCGCGGAGATCCTGAAGATCGCGGCCTGAGAGAGGACACTAGGTCACGCCGGCACGTGTCACCGTGCTGCATTCCCCACCAGCGTCGTGTGGCGTGCGCCGGAGATGCCGGCGTTGTTGACCATCACGTCCAGCCCGCCGAACGTCTCGACGGCGTAGCGAACGAGCCCGGCGACGTCGTCGGGCACGGCGACGTCGGTGCGGAGGAACGCCGCGTCGGGGCCCAGCCCCCCGGCGTCCTCCTCGCCCCGCTCCCGGTCGACGTCCGCGACGACGACGCGGGCGCCCTCGTCGACGAACCGCTGGGCGACGCCGAGCCCGATGCCCGACGACCCGCCGGTCACGACGGCGACCTTCCCGGAGAGCTCGTTCGTCATGGATCGTCCTTTCGTGGTCCGGGCGACATGTTGCCGCCACCACGGGCCCGAGCCGGCTGGACGGAGAAAAAGTGGCAGTAGACTGTCGCTATGGGCTTCACCAAGGTGTGTGCGGCCGGCGATCTGGGTGCCGGCGACATGGCGGCGTTCTTCGTCGACGGGGCGGAGGTCCTCGTCGTGCGGGACGCCGGGGGCGCGCTCCACGCGCTGGACGGCATCTGCCCCCACGAGGACTTCCCGCTGGTCCACGGCGACTTCGACGGCACGGTCCTCACCTGCCTGAACCACCTGTGGTCCTTCGACGCCGCCACCGGCAAGGGCATCAACCCGTCGAGTTGCCGCCTGGCCAAGTACGCGGTGATGCGCGAGGGCGACGACATCTACGTCGACCCCGGCGGCGAGCCGTCGGTGGCCCCGGTCGCATGACGTCCCGCGACGTGATGACGGGCCTCGTCGCCGGCGGCGGGCCGGGCGGCGGCGAGCCCCGGTGGCGGTGCTCGGCCTGGGCCCGCGACGTCGAGCTCGACCCGGGCGGGACCGCACCGCGCGTCGACGTCTTCGTCGTCGTCGAGCACCCGTTGCCGTGGGCGCGCGACGTCGGCGACGACCCGCTCCTCGCGGCCGTCGAGCGTGCGGCGCGGGCGCAGGTCGCCGGCGATCGGCGGGTCCGGCTCCAGGCGGTGGCCGTCGACGGCGCCTCGCCGGCGCGGCGGGTGGTGGTGTTCGCCGCCGGCGACGGTCCGTTCCGCGGCTACGGCCGCCTGGAGGCGCAGGGGACCCCCGACCAGCTCCCCGGCATCGCCGCGCAGCTCGCGGCGGCCGAGCCGCCCCGGCCCACCGCCGGCGGGGTGACCGACGTGCTCGTCTGCACCCACGGGGCGCGCGACGCCTGCTGCGGCTCCCTCGGCACCCGCCTCTGGCAGGGCAGCGAGCCGTCGGGTGTGCACCTGTGGCGCACGTCGCACACCGGTGGGCACCGCTTCGCCCCGACGGCCGTGACCTTCCCGGACGGCGCCTACTGGGCCCGGCTCGACCCGGCGCTCCTCGAGGGCATCGTCGCCCGCCGCGTGCCGGCCGAGCAGGCGGCGTCGCACATGCGGGGCTGCGCGGCGTTCGGGGCCGCCGTGCAGGTGGCCGACCGCGCCGCGTTCGCCACGCGCGGCTGGGGCTGGCTGGCGACCCCCCGGTTCGGCGACGAGCGCAGCGCCGGCCGTGTGGAGCTGTGCTTCGAGGCGCCCGGTGGCGACCGTGGCAGCGTCCACGTGTGCCTCGCGCCGGGGCGGCGGATGCCCGTGCCCGACTGCGGGCACGATCCGGCGACCGCGTCGAAGTTCGAGACCGAGTGGCGCGCCATACGGATCGAGACGTGGCGGTAGGCCTGGGGGCGGAACGGCCGGCGGGTGTCCAGCTGAGGAGCGTCGGCAGTTGGGCGCGCCGGCGTCGTCGGTGCGACGGGTAGGGGAGTGGCCATGTTCGGTGGGAGGAGTAGGGGAGTGGCCATGGACGTGGTCGAGGAGCTGGTCGCCCGCGATCGGATCCGTCAGCTCGCGGAGCGGTACGCGCTGGCGGTCGACGGCAGGGACCTCGACGGCATCGCCGACCTGTTCCGCCGCCGCCGACCGAAGCCCTGGTACCGCCAGCACATCGGCCATCCGACGATCGGTCCCGAGCGGATCGTCCCGGCGGCACAGGGATCGGGCTCGATGCGCGGCGCGCCGATGCCCGGGGCGTTCCCCCACGTCGACGCCTTCTGGGCGGATCGCTGAGGCGGAGCCCGTGGAGATCGGCGTCCGCATCCCCCACACCGGCGCCCACGCGTCGCCGGAGCTCGTCCGGCAGTGGTGCGGGCGCGCCGAGGCGGCCGGGTTCGGCTCGCTCTGGGGCGTCGACCACGTCGTGATGCCCCGGCGCGTCGCCTCGCTCTACCCGCTCGGACGGTCGCCGGCGGCGATCCGGGACGGCGCCGTCTCGGGCCTCCTGTCACCCAACTTCGAGCTGATGACGACGCTCGCGTTCGTCGCCGCCGTGACCGAGCGGATCCGGATCGTCAGCGGCATCGGCGTGCTCACCATCCGCAACGCCGTGCTCAACGCACGCCAGCTCGCGACGGTCGACCGGTACTCGGGCGGCCGGCTCGTCTACGGCGTCGGCGTGGGATGGCTCGCGGAGGAGGCCCGGGCCATGGGCATGCCCTGGGATCGGCGCGGCGCCCGCGCCGACGAGCACATCGCGCTGCTGCGGGCGATCTGGACGGCCCCTGGCCCCCACGTCGAGTTCCACGGCGAGTTCTGGGACGTCCCGGCCATGGATCCGGAGCCGCGACCCGTGCAGCGGCCGATCCCGATCCTCGTCGGCGGCCACAGCGCCGCCGCCATCGACCGCGCGGCGCGCCTCGGCGACGGGTGGATCGCCGGGAAGCTGTCGCCAGTCCGGCTCTCCGAGGCCCTTCCCCAGCTGCGGGCCGCCGCCGAGCGCCACGGTCGGGACCCGGCGACCCTGCTCGTCTACTGCAGCGCCGGCCGGAGCGACCTCGGCCTCGACGAGTGCCGGCGCTACGAGGAGCTGGGGGTGCACTGCCTCCAGGTCGGGATGCCCTCCCTGGACGACCTCCAGCGCTTCGGCGATCGGGTGCTGCCGCGCCTCGCCCGGTGAAGATGGCAGTCCACTGACATATTGGCGAGATGACGCTAAGGTGGCAGTCATCCGCCACTTTGGGCGCATGGACGACGCAGCGAGGTGGTCACCCGCTCGTCGGTGTGGGAGGGGAAGGCATGACGAAAGCGCGCAGCGCGGTGCTGATGGCGATGGCACTGATCGCAGCCGCCGGGTGCGGGGACGACGGCACCGATGCCGGCTCACCCGACACGGCCTCGAACGGGAACAGCGACGCCGTGTCGTTGCTCGGTCCCGTCGACGAGGGGAGCGGCGAGCCGCTCCTCGTCGGGTTCATCGCCGACGGCCAGAGCGCAGCCGGCGACAACACCATCGACCTCCAGGTCGCCGAGGCCACCGTCCGGTACCTGAACGAGCATCGTGCGGGCATCGCCGGGCGACCCGTCGAGCTGGTCACGTGCGAGACGCGGAGCGATCCGTCCCGTGGCGCCGACTGCGCCAACCAGATGATCGAGAAGGGCGTTCCGGTCGTCGGCGTGGGGGCCACCGGCGTCTACGAGAACGTCTGGCAGCCGCTCCACGGCGCCGGGGTGCCGACCGTCTTCTTCGCCGGCTCGGGCGAGGCGATCCTCGGGGACGCCGAGAGCACCTTCTCGTTCGTGAGCCCCACGGCCAGCAACATCACGCTGCCGCTCTCCGTCGCCGACCAGGAAGGCGTCGACAAGGTGACGGTGGTCGTCATCGACACCCCCGCCGCGATCGTCAGCTACGAGAACGGCGGCGAGGAGGCGTTCGAGGAGGCGGGCGTCGACCTGGAGCTGGTGCGGGTCCCGATCGGTACCGCCGACATGACCCCGCAGCTCGACTCGGTCGTGGGGGGCGACCCCGGCCTCATCCACATCGTCGGCAACGACACGTTCTGCATCAGCGCCTACCAGGCGTTGCAGGTGCTCGCGTTCGACGGGCCGATCACCAGCATCGGGTTCTGCATCAGCGATGCGACCCGTGAGGCGATGGGCAGCTTCCTCGACGGCGTCTCGGTGGCGTTGACGGCACCCAACGATCCGGACGACGACTCGACGGCGCTGTACCGGGCGGTGACGGCCGAGTACGCGTCCGACGACCTCGACCGCAGCGACATGTCCGGCATCAACACGTTCGTGCTGTTCGCCGGTCTCGACGCCGCCCTCGAGGGCCTGGACGGCGACGTGACCCCCGAGTCGGTGATCACGGCCATGCGGTCGATGGACGAGACGGAGCTGCCGAGCTCGGGCGGCATCAGGTTCAAGTGCGACGGCACGGCCGTGCCGACCGCTCCCGCCGCGTGCACGAGCCAGGGCCTGTTCACCGTGCTCGACAGCGATGGTCAGGCCACCGCCATCGAGGTGACCGACCGCTAGCGGCGTCTCCGGCCGGAACAGGGACCGGAACAGCGGAAACGCAGAGGGGAACGATCGTGGACCATCTGGGTGCGGCGCTGCTGGGCCTCGGCAACGGGGGCGTCTTCGCCGCGCTGGCCCTGGCGCTGGTGATGACCTACCGGAGCTCGGGGGTCATCAACTTCGCCACCGGCGCGATGGCGCTGCACGGCGCGTACATGTACGCGTCGCTGCGCGACGGCGAGCTGCTCGTCCTGGTGCCGGGGTTCCCCACGACGGTCGACCTGGGCGGACCGGTCGCCTTCGCGCCCGCCGTGGCGCTGGCGCTGCTGGCCAACGCGCTCCTGGGCGCGCTGGTCCACGTCGCCGTCTTCCGGCCCCTGCGGGATGCGCCGCCGCTGGCGAAGGCGGTCGCGTCCCTCGGCGTGCTCGTCGTCCTCCAGGAGCTGATGGCGATCCGGGCGGGGACCGACGCCGTCCGCGTCAACCCCATCTTCCCGGTCGAGCGTTGGGAGTGGGGGTCGCTCACCGTCCTGTCCGACCGCTTCTACCTGGTCGTCTCCGTGGTGGTGCTGAGCCTCGTGATCGCCGGCGCGTACCGGTTCACCCGCTTCGGCCTGCACACCCGGGCGGCGGCGGAGACGCAGGTCGGCGCCTACGTCACCGGCATCTCGCCGAACCGGGTGGCGTGGGCGAACTGGGTCCTGAGCTCGGTGGTCGCCGGCGTCGCCGGCATCCTCATCGCCACGATCAGCCCGCTGACCCCCATCGCCTACACGCTGTTCGTGGTGCCGGCCCTGGCGGCCGCCGTCGTCGGCGGGTTCAGCAGCGTGCTGCTCACCGTCGTGGCGGGCGTCGTCATCGGCATGCTGCAGGCGGAGGCGTTGACGCTCGCCGCCCGCAACGACTGGCTGCCGAGCTCCGGCACGGCCGAGCTGGTGCCGCTGATCGTCATCGTCGTGGCGCTGCTCGTGACGGGCCGGGCGATCCCGGTGCGCGGCGGGCTGGTCCGCCAACCCCTGGGGCGTGCGCCGCGCCCGCGCTCGCTGGCGGTGCCGGCGACCGTCGGGTCGCTGGTCGGCGTCGGCGCGCTGCTCGTCACCGACGGCACCTGGCGCGCCGCGGTCATCGGGACCTTCATCGCCGCCATCATCGGGCTGTCGCAGGTCGTGGTGACCGGCTACGCCGGCCAGATCTCCGTGGCCCAGCTCTCGCTCGCCGGCGCGGGCGCGTTCACCCTGACGGGCCTCACCCAGAGCTGGGGCGTGCCCTTCCCGCTGGCCCCGCTGCTGGCCGCGGCGGTCACCGCCGTCGTGGGCGTCGTGATCGGGTTGCCCGCCCTCCGGTTGCGCGGCCTCACCCTCGGCGTCGTCACCCTGGCGTTCGCCTACACCATCGAGGCGGTCTGGTTCCGCAACACCGACATCGTGGGCACCACCGGCGCCAAGGTGACGCGCCCCGAGCTGTTCGGCCTCGACCTCGGCATCGGCACCGGGGCCGCCTTCCCCCGGATCGAGTTCGGGCTGGTGTGCCTCGTGACGCTGGTCCTCGTCGCGGTGGGCGTCGCCGCCCTGCGCCGCAGCGCCCTCGGGTCGGCGATGCTCGCCGTGCGGGCCAACGAGCGCTCGGCCGCGGCGCTCGGCGTGAGCGTCGTCCGGGTGAAGGTGGCCAGCTTCGCCCTCGCGTCGTTCATCGCGGGCCTGGGCGGCAGCCTGCTGGCCTACCGGCGCGGCGTGGTCACCTTCGACTCGTTCACGGCGCTCGGGAACCTGGCGCTCCTCTCGACGGGCTACCTCGCCGGCATCACGTCGGTGCTGGGCGGCCTGCTGGCAGGGGTCATGGCATCCTCGGGCATCGCGTTCACGGCGATGGACCGCTGGGTCCACATCGGCGAGTGGTTCGTCGCCATCAGCGGCGTGCTGGTCATCGTCACGCTCATCTTCAACCCCGAGGGGCTGGCCAGCGCCGGTCACGCGCTGGCGGATCGGCTCCCGCTCGCCGGGCGCGCCCGCCGGCGGGCGGGCCCGGCGCCGTCGGATCGACGACCACCGGCCGCCGCGCCGGTCGGGCTCGGCCCCGTCTCGGCGAACGGGCAGGACCGTCGACGGGCGTCACGGGCGCCGGCCCTCGAAGTGTCCGAGCTGACCGTGCGCTACGGCGGCGTGGTCGCCGCCCACCGCGTCGACCTGCGCGTGCTGCCCGGCACGATCGTGGGTCTGATCGGGCCCAACGGCGCGGGCAAGACGAGCGTCATCGACGCCATCACCGGCTTCGTCCCCGCCTCGGGCGCGGTGGCGCTCGGCGGTCACGACCTCAGCCGCACGCCCACGCACCTGCGCGTCCGCCGCGGGCTGGGCCGCACGTTCCAGTCCCTGGAGCTCTACGACGACCTGAGCGTGGAGGAGAACGTGCGCGTCGCGCTGTACGGCGCCCGCAGCGAGGGGCCCGATGGCGACGTCGCCCGTTCCCTCGCCCTCACCGGGATCGAGGGGCTCCGCGATCGTCCCGCCGGTGCGCTGAGCCAGGGCGAGCGGCAGCTGGTGTCGATCGCTCGCGCCTGCGCGGCTCGTCCCGACGTGGTCCTGCTGGACGAGCCCGCCGCGGGGCTCGACACGAGCGAGAGCCGGTGGCTCGGCGAGCGGATCCGGGCCATCAGCGGGGCCGGGGCCGGCGTGCTGCTCGTCGACCACGACGTCGCTCTGGTCCTCGGCATCTGCGACCTCATCTACGTGCTCGACCTCGGCAGGGTCATCGCCGTCGGTGACCCGGACGAGATCCGCGCGGACCGCTCGGTCGCCGCGGCCTACCTCGGGTCGGCGCACGAGATCCCGGTGGCGACGTGACG
>DASSGC010000639.1:0-16615 GCA_035693765.1 Acidimicrobiales bacterium | reverse complement strand
CGGCGGACGGGGGCGGCGGCCCGGCGGCGATCGCGTCCGCCGCTCGCGCCGCGGCGACGGTCCGCACCGCCGGTGCGGCGCGCCCGCCGGGCCGGACCAGCCGGGGGTGGCGGGCGTCGTGACCGCCGGGGCCGACCGGGGTCGCCCGGCCGGTCCGCGTCCCCCGCCGGGCCGGCGCGACCCGTTCGCCCTCCGGTCGCGGGGCCGGTCACTGCCGTCGCGGCTGCCCCGGCGCGCCGCCGACCCGTCCCCGGCGGGCGATGGCGCCCCGCCGGGCGACGGTGTGCGACGGCGCGTCGCGGACGGGGGCAGGCGGCTCGACCGGTGGGGCGACGCGCTCATCCGCACCGGCGTCGGGGCCAAGGCCGGCGTGGCGCTCAAGGTCAGCGGCCGGGGCGTCGTCGTGGCGGCGGCGGGCATCCCGCTCGCCCTGTTCGCCGTGCTGGCCGTCCTGGTCACCGGCGTCGTGCCGTCGACCGGCCTGGTGGGCGCCGACCACCCGCCGGTCGACCCCGCACCGGCGGCCGTCGAGGAGATACCGGGCGACTACATGGCGGCCTACCTGGCCGCCGACGACGAGTACCGGGTGCCGTGGCCGGTGCTGGCGGCGATGGGCCAGATCCTCACCGAGCACGGCGCCCGCAGCCCCTACGACACGCTGCGGCGCACCGACGAGCAGCGCTTCCCCCGGGTCGATCCGGCCATCGCGCCGGGCACCGCCGTCGCCGGGCCGAGCGCGACCTGCCGGCTGCGGATCGTGGGGGACTCGCTGCTGGTCGGCATGAGCGCCGGGCTTCCGGCCCGCCTGCCCGCCTGCACCCTGACCGCCGTCGACGGCGAGGTCGGGCGCACCATCGCAGGGGGAACCGCGGCGCTCGCCGCCCACCCCCTCGCCGACGAGACGGCCCTGGTCGTGGTCCTCGGCACCAACGACCTGGCCACACCGGTCACGGCCGCCGACCTCGGCCCCCGCATCGACGAGCTGATGGCCGCGGCGGGCGGGCGCCCGGTCGTGTGGGCGACCAGCGCGGCGACCGGGCTCGCCACCGGCCAGGAGGTGCTCGCCGCCGCGCTCGCCGCCGCCGCCCGCCGCCACCCCGACCTCATCGTCGCCGACTGGGCCGGCTACCTGGCGGGGCGGGGCGACGCCGCCGCCCACGGGGCCGGCGACGGCGTGCACTACACCCCGGCCGGCTACGACCTCATGGCCGACTGGCTGGCGCGCCAGGTCGGCGCCCCCGGCACGCGGACCGTCGACGCCCCACCCGGCGACGGGGGCCTCGGGCCGCTGCTGCTCAACCCCACCCTGTTCCCGGGGCTGGCCGCCGACGAGGCGCAGGGCGTCGCCCGGTCGGTCGACCTGCTGGCCGCGGCGCTGGCCGACCTGGCCGACGACGCCCGCACCAAGGGGGCGGCCGAGGCCAGGATCGCCCGGTTCGGCCCCGACCTCCTGCCGGAGTCGGAGGAGCTGTGGCGGGCCGTCGTGGCCAGCGCCCCGGTGGTCGCCGGCGACTCGGCCTGCCTCCAGCCCGACGCCTCCATGCCCGTGCCCCGCATCGTGGAGGTGGTGTGGCGCTGCGAGATGCTCCGCACGCCGCCCTCGGTGTGGACGCCGACCGGCATGCTGAACGGCGCCGATGCCCAGAACCTGCTGCTCGACGAGGCCCACGTGGTGGCGGCGGCGTGGTCCGGGTACGGGACCGAGCCGTGCGACCCCACGGCGCCGTTCGCCGGGGTGTTCCCCGTGCCGGCCACCGCCCTGGCCGAGCGGTGCGACCCGGTGGCCAACGTGCGGGCCGCGGCCCGACTCGTCCTCGACCAGGAGTCCCTGCCGCTCGACCGGCGGCCCGGGGCCACCGAGTGGGAGCGGGCCGCCGCCGGGTGGGCCACGCTGCCGCCGGCGATGGGCGACGGCAGCAACCGCTTCGCCACCGACGGCCCGCCCGCGGCCGGCTTCACGCCCTCGCCCGGCTGCGCCGCCGCGCTCGGCGCGGTGCTCGACGCCGAGGCCGCCGCCGAGCCGGCGTTCGCCGGCCTGGCGGCGATGGCGGGGTTCGCCCCCGACGCGGTCGACTTCGATCCCGCGGCCTGGGACGCGGCGTTCGCCGCCGGTCCCCTCGACCCGCTGGTCCGGGCCGGGGGGCCGTGCGATCCGGGCACCGACCGGGCCGCCGGCTTCGGTTGGCTCGCGGGTGAGCTGGCCGCCCGCCAACCGGGCGGCCCCGACCGCGGCCCCGGCCCCGACCGCGGCCCCGACGCCGCCGACCCCGACCGCGGCCCGGGCCCCGACCCCGGCCTGGCGGGCGCCGTGTCCTACGCCTCGTGGGTGGCGACGCGGGGCGCCGTGCCCGTCGCCGGGCGCACCGGCCTGGTGCCCCGCCTCCACAACCCCCGGCTCGCGACCCCCGACATCACCCGCCCGCCCGTCACCGGCGCGGCCACGCCGATCAACCCGGCCGACTTCGCCGAGCGGGTGATCGCCAAGGCCCGGGTCTACGCCGGCTACGCCACCGCCGTCGCGGTCGAGGCGGTCGGCTGGGAGCCGCTGGCCGCGCTCGGCATCCCCGAGCACGCCGCCCGGGCCTACGCCCGGGCGATCGAGCTGGTGGCCGGCATCGAGCCCGACTGCGCGATCGACGTCGCCTACCTGGCCGGGTTCGGGTTCATGGAGTCGGGGCACGGCACGGTCGCGGTCGACCCGGTGAGCGGGAAGTCCGACCGCCCCCCGCCCCGGGCGCCGGTGCGCTGGGACCCGCTCACCGGCGAGTCGCAGCCTCGCATCCTCGGCGCCCTGCTCGACGGCGGCGGCGCCGGCGGCAACGTCACCCCCCACCCCAACACGCTGTCGGCCGCCGACCGGCGCTTCTACGGCCAGGACGAGCCGTACCTGCGGGCCGTCGGCCCGACGCAGTTCCTGCCGGGCACCTGGGAGTCGGTGCGGGACGTCGCCGACGGCAACGACGACGGGGTGGCCGATCCCTTCAACTACTACGACGGCGCGCTGGCGACCGCGGTGAAGGCGTGCCGCGACGGCGGCGGGCTGGCCACGACCGCCGACCAGCGGCGGGCCGCGCTGGCGTACAACGGGGCCCGCTCGTACGCGGACGGCGTGCTGGGCAAGGCGGCCGAGTACCGGGCCGCCCTGGCGGCGATGGGCTACGCCGGCGCGGCGCAGGCCGGCGGGGCGCGGCCGGTGGTGCTGCCCGACGGCCCGGTGTCGATCGTCGAGGTGTACGGCATCGAGGTCAACGCCGCCATCGCCGGGCAGGTGCAGGCCATGATCGACGCCGCCCGGGCCGACGGCGTGGAGCTGGCCGACGGCAGCGGCGGCTGGCGGTCGGCGTCCAGCCAGATCGCGCTGCGCCGGGCGCACTGCGGCACCAGCGACTACGCGGTGTACGAGATGCCGGCCGGGCAGTGCTCGCCGCCGACGGCGATCCCGGGCACGTCGGAGCACGAGCGGGGGCTGGCGATCGACTTCCGCTGCGGCGGCGCCGCCATCGGTCAGCGGGACCGGTCCAATCCCTGCGTGGTGTGGCTCAGGCAGCACGCCGCCGACTACGGCTTCCACAACCTGCCGAGCGAGGCGTGGCACTGGTCGACGACGGGCCGGTGAGTCGTTTGCGTGAGCTCAGGCGCGGTGCTCGGCCCAGCGACGGCGGCGCTCCTCGGTGGGACGGAACCGGCCGGCGTCGTCGAACAGGACCTCCCGCACCCGGCGCCGCAGCTCGGACCGGTCACGGGCCAGCGACTCGCCGGGCCGGGCGACCAGGGCGAGCAGGCGGTTCTCGGCCGCCGTCGCCAGCCGGCGGGCCTCGGCCGCGCTGCGCGCGGCTGTGGCCTCGGCCGCGCTGCGCGCGGCTGTGGGATCGCCGTCGGCCGGGCGGTCACCGGTCAGCGTCTCGTCCCGGTAGTCGCGCCGGGCGAGGCGCGGGTACAGGTGGTCGCGGAGGTCGGCGTAGCCGAGCCCGGTGCCGACCAGCAGGTCCTCCACCAGGTCGACCAGCCGGCGCTCACCCACCAGGGCCAGGTCGCGGTCGACGGTCGGCACCAGGTCGGCGACCCCCGCGGCGGCGCCGGGGCCGTCGGCCGCCCGGCTCTCGGCCAGGCGGTCGAGGCTGACCGGTCCGCCCCGGCGGGCCTCGTCGAGCGCGGACCGCCAGACGTCGGGGGGGAACGCGGGCTTGGCGTCGTCGCGCGTGTCGAGCCAGCGTCGCGTGCCCCGGGCGCGGCGCTGGCGGCTGCGCTGGTCGTGGGCGTAGGCGTCGGCCGCCCGCTCGGGTGTGAGCCGCGGGTCGCCCAGCTCGACCAGGTCGGTCTGGACGAGCCAGTGGGCGCAGTGGGCGACGCTCGACGGCAGGTGGCCGAGCCGGTCGGCGGCCCGGGGTAGGTCGCGCTCGAGCACCAGGCCGGCGGCGACGGTCCAGCAGGCCTTCGGGCGGCCCCGGGCGGCGAAGCGCCGCATCACGACCACGAGCTTGGCCAGGCCCTCCTGCACGGCGTCGTCGTGGTCGAAGACCGTGGGCTGGGCGTTGCGGACCCGCGCCGCCTTGGCGGCCACGAACCCGCGCATCACGTCGCAGGCCGCCCGCTCGGCCGCCTCCCGGTACCCGGCCAGGTCGTGCAGGGCGCCGGCCAGGCGGCCGCCGGCGACGGCGGGCACGGTGACGTTGCCGGGCACGCCGGCCAGCGGGCCGGCGGCGTTGCGGCCCCAGGCCGGCGGCAGATCGTCGCCGGCGACCCCCACGCCGACGTGGAACGCGCCGCCCGCCGGACCTCCATGGGCCGCCGGGTAGAGCGGGCAGGTCCAGGCGATGGTCCACACGCCCGGGGGCAGCGGCGTGCCGGGCTCGAACGGGGCACCGTCGAGGGTGGGCAGCACCTCGTAGAAGTTCACGGTGCGCCGGGGCTGCGACGGGTTGGCGATGGGCGCACGAGCGGTGTGGGCGATCGAGCAGCGGAACACCGGGACGCCGCCCCGGGCGGGCACGGCGCCGGCGGCCAGCGCCGCCGCCGCCCCGCTCCCGGCCCGCAGGGCGGTGAACAGGTCCTCCATGACGGCGTTGTGCGTGCGCGTGGTGCGGCCGCGGGCGAGGCGGACGGCCCGCACCTCCCCGGGCAGCGTCGGTAGCTGCGGCAGGGCCGGGATCGTGTCGGTGATGGTCACGGTCGCACCTCTCGCTCCACCCGGCGCAACCCCCGCGCGCCGGTGTCACGGGGGGAGTGGGTCCCGTGCGGTCAGAACGCGACATCACCCGCGGCGGCGGGCGGCGTGAGCGACCAGAGGGGCCAGACGTGGTGGTCCGGCCGGGTGGCGACGAGGTGGTCGCGCAGGGCGGCCACCGCGCCGGCGGGGAGGCCCACGGCCTCGGCGATGCGCCGGAAGGTCAGGAAGTCGACGCCGCGGGCCGCCGCCGCGGCCTCGACCTCCGTCACCCGCTCGTCGAGCGGCTGGTCGAAGGCGACCGGCCCCCGAGGGGCGGCGTCCCGGGCGGCGGCCTTGGTGCGCTCGTAGTCGATCTCGGAGGCACCGCAGATCCGGCGGGTGACGTCCTCGACCTCGTCGAGCGCGGTGGTGCCGACCAGGGCGGCGGCCAGGCGGTTGCCGGCGACGGCCGTGGCCAGGGGCAGGGCGTGGACGCCGGGGCTGCGGTCGGTCAGCGGCACGCCGAGGGCGGCGTCGCGGATCTCGGCCCGTCCCCGCAGGCCCCGGGCGGCGGCCACCAGCAGGGCCGTCGACTCGCTGGGGTGCCAGGTGAACACCGAGCGGACGGGGGTGACGTCGTCGCCCGTGAGCCGCAGCCGCGGGGTGTCCCCGGTGATGGCGAGCACCTCGGCCTCGCTGAGCTCGCCGTCGAGGCCGGGCCCGGCGACGAGGACCTGGGCGGTGCGGTCCAGCCGGGCCGTGGCGGCGAGGGCCAGGCCGTCGGCGAGGGGGCTGCGCAGCCCGGCCTCGTCGCCGCGGGCGACGACGTCGCCGCCGACGTCGATCACGGTCAGGCTGCCGGCCCCGCCCGCAGCGGCGGCCTCGTCGATCTGGGCGGCGAGCCCCGCGGCGCCGCCGGCGGGGTCGAGCAGGACGAGGGTGTGGCCGAGGTCGGCGGCGAGCCGGGGGAGCGTCGAGTCGCACGGTGGCCGGGGGGCGGTGCCGGCGACCACGGCGTGGGCGTGAGCGCCGAGGCGCCGGAGCCCGGTGAAGTCGGCGATGCCCCGGGGGCCGGGCAGCGGGTCGACGACGAGGCGCTCCCAGGCGTAGGTGGCGATGATCGCGGGGTCCTGGCGACCCAGGGCGCGGTGCACGATCGCGGCGGCGAGTGCGTCGCCGCCACCACCCGTTGCCACATAGAGCGCGGTCACCAGTATTGAGGGTAGTGGAGTGGTACTCAATTCACGTGGAGTGCCTGGTGGTACAGGCCATTTGGGTTAGGTTCCGGTCATGCCCGAGTTCCGGCAGGCGGCGCCGAAGTACGTCCAGATGGCCGATCACCTTCGGGACAGGATCCTGCGGGGCGACCTGCGACCCGGCGACGAGGTGCCGTCGGAGCGCCAGCTCGCCGCCGACTGGGGGGTGTCCCGGCCGACGGCCACCAAGGCGCTCGACCTGCTGCGGCGGGAGGGGCACCTCGACGGGCGGCGGGGCGCGGGCACCTTCGTCACCTTCCCGCCCCGCATCCACCGCCAGGCGAGCGAGCGCTACCGGCGCAGCATCGAGACGGGGCGCATCTACCCGCGCGGCGAGAAGGCCCGCATCCTGGCGGCGGGGTGCGTGCCGGCGCCGGCCGAGATCGCCCTGGCCCTGGGCGTGCCGGAGGGCGCGGAGGTGGTCCACAGGCGCCGGCTCATCGTGCGCGGCGAGGAGCCGGTGGAGCTGTCGACCTCCTGGTTCGACGGCGAGCTGGTGCACCTGGCGCCCCGCCTGGTGGTGGCGGAACGCATCCTCGAGGGGACGCTGGCCTACGTCGAGCACATGACGGGCCGGCGCGGACGGGTGGCCCGCGACCGGGTGTCGTCGCGGCTGGCGACCGCCGAGGAGCGGGCCCTGCTGGCCCTGCCGGACCCGAGCGCGGTGACGGCGACGCAACATGTCGTGTTCGACGCGGACGAGATCCCGCTGGAGATCACCCACGCGATCGGCCTGCCGGGCGCCTGGACGGTCGAGCACGAGTACCCCGTGGGCCGTTGACCGAGTGTGCAGTCGGTCAGCGAGCAAACACTCACGGTGTCGATTGTCATGACCTCTCGACGTCGCAAGTGGTATATGCCATTGTTGTGCATCAGCGGCATCGGCGCGGATCCGCTTCTCGCCACGCCGAGACGAGGGAGGGACCCGTGACGAGCCACGTACTCGACGCTCAGCCCGCCTCCCTCGTCGCCCGCGCCCGGCCGGTCCGGCGGCCTGCCGGAATGCTCGCCCGTATGGGAGCTCCTGAGCGCGCCGACACGACCGACACCTCCGCGACGACCGACGTCACCGGCACGGCGGCCGACACCACCGGCGTCGCCCGTGCGGCCGAGTTCTGCGTGGCCGACATCTGCGTGGCCGACATCTGCGCGGCCCTCGTCGACGGCTGCGACGGCGCCGCCCGACCCGGGGCGGTCCGGGCGCAGGCGCGCCGCCCGCCCGGCCGCTCACTCGATCCGGGGTGGGCGCTCGGCCGGCTGTCCCGGGGGGCGTCCGGCGCCACGGCCGGCGAGCTGCGCGCCGCGATCGAGATCCTCCGCGGCGCCGTGGGGCCCGCCGGACCACCCGCACACAGGGTGGGCGATCCGTGAACATCAGATGTCTCCCGGGGACTTCGGGGCGGTCGGGCTGCGCGGCGCCCGCGGTTTCGGCTACGGTCCGGCCTCCATTGCTCCATGTGTTGGGGGAACCACTATGAGTGGTACGGGTCCCGGTGTCCCGCGCCTCGGTGCGGCGGTCGCGCTGCTGCTGGCTCTGTGGCCGGCCGTGGCGGGGTGCGCCGGGTCCGGGTCCGCCGCGGAGGGCCGCCGGGAGGGGTCGGGTCACGATCCGGCCACGGGACCCCAGCCCTCGGCGGACGAGCCCGATGCCGCCTTCCCGGTCGTCGAGGACGTCGTGATCGAGGCGACCGACCTCGCCGACGAGCTGTTCCAGGATCCGACGGTGGTCGGAGACGGGGACGCCGCCCTGCGCGAGCTGGCGGCCGTCTACACCGCCGACAGCCCCACCCCGGCCGGCGTCCTCGCCCAGCTCCGGGCCCTGAACGACAAGGGTCAGCGCTACCGGCCCGGGCCCAGCGGCCGGCTGCGCGACGTCGGCGTGTACCGGATGCAGGTGGTCGACCGCGACACGGTCGCGCTGCGGGTGTGCGCGGTCGAGGACGTCGAGGTGGTCGATGCCGCCGGCAGCGTCGTCGAGCGCCGCTCCCAGGTGACCCAGGGAGACGGCTGGGCGCTGCGGGCCGGCGGGGTGTGGCGCTTCGCAGGCATCGACCCCGACGAGACCGCCACCCTGCCGATCGCCCCCGGCTCGGCCCCGACCGGCTTCTGCGACCAGCTCCTGGGCGGGACGGGGCCATGACCCGGAGGCTGGGGAGCATGTGGGCGGCGGTCCTCGCCGGTGCCCTCGCCGGCCTGCTGGGCGGGGTCGCGATCGCCCCCGCCGCGGATGCCCGCCCCGCCGCCCCGGCCCAGGAGGGTGGCCCCGGGTGCGGCTTCGACTACTGCGTCGGCGACGAGGTGCCGGGGCCCCGGCCGTCGCTGCCCGGCCCGGGCGACCCCGGCTCGGGTCCGACCCGCCCCGGCGGCAGCCCACCGGGACCCGTCTGTGTCTGGGTCCCCTGGCAGGACGTCGCCGGGAACCCCTTCCCGATCATCCCCGACCCGCCCTCGGGGGAGGCGCAGCTCTACTTCGAGCAGTGCGACGGCGTCCCCACCGGGCGGGCCCGCTGGGTCGAGCCGGGCGAGGCCCCACCCGCCGCCCCGCTGTCGCCCGCCCAGCTCGCCGACACCGTCCGGGTCCGGCTGGAGGGCAACCTGCCCACCCCGTCCGTGACCTCCAGCCCCGAGCCGGGCGTCGCCGCCCTCGTGGGCTTCCCGTCGTTCGTGGCCGTCGACGGCTGGGTGCCGTCGGTGACCGACAGCGAGTGCGATCCGAACTACGGCCTCTGCGTCGACGTCACCGCCGACCCGCACCTGGAGTGGGCCCCGGGCGAGCCGGGCGCGCCCCTCGTGGCCTGCGCCGGCGGTGGCACGCGCTTCGACCCGTACGGGGCGCGGCCCGACGACCAGGCGGCGGTCGCCGGGGCGTGCGCGTACGCCTACCGCAGCCGGACCGGCGTCCTGGGGCGGCCCGCCGCCTGGCCGGGGGTCGTGACCGTGCGGTGGGAGCTGCGCTGGCGCTCGACCGCGGGCGGCGCGGGGACGTTGCCCGCCGTCGCCAAGTCGGTCGACGTGCCGCGGGCCGTGGACGAGGTCCAGACAGTGGTCGAGAGCGCCGGGTGATCGGAGGCTGATCGTGGTCGCCAACGGAACTACCAGTCGTGCCGTCCCCCTCACCCCCGTGGGCCGCCGGGCCTTGCCGCCGCCCACGACCCCAGCGGGGCTGCCGCCGCGCCGCCGGTGGGGCCGGGTGGCCGTGGGCGCCCTGCTCGCCCTGCTGGGGGCCTGGGCCGGCATGATCCTCGTGGCCACCGCCGGCGGCCGGGAGGAGACGCTCGCGCTCGCCGCCGACGTGGGCCGGGGCGAGCAGATCGAGCCGGACGACCTGAAGGTCGTGCGGGTGGCGGCCGACGCCGGCGTGGCGACCGTGCCCGCCGGCGACAGGGACGTCGTGGTCGGCCGGATCGCGGCGTCCGACCTCCCCGAGGGCAGCCTGCTGTCCCGCGACCAGCTCCTCGACGAGGGCGCACGGCTGGTGACCATCGACGAGGCCGTCGTGGGCGCCCGGCTCGCCCCCGGGGCCGCACCGCGGGGCGAGGTGCCGCCCGGCACACCGGTGCTCGTCGTCGTCGGGCCGCCGGGTGCCGGGGGCGAGGGTGAGGGCGTCACCGAGGTGAGCGGCTGGCTGCGCGACATCGGCGAGCCGGCCGAGAACACCGGCGCCCGGGAGGCGTCGCTCGTCGTCCCCGCCAGCTCGGCGGCCGCCGTGGCCGCCGCCGCAGCCGACGACCGGATCGCGGTCGTCACCCTCGGGGACGCCGAGCCGTGACCGTCGTGACGCTGCTGTCGGTGAAGGGGTCGCCCGGGGTGACCACGACGGCCGCGGCCATGGCCGCCGCGTCCACCGCCGCCGTCCGCCGGACGCTGCTCGTCGAGCTCGATCCCTCCGGCGGCGACCTCCGGTTGCTCAGCGCCGCACCCGCGGCCGAGCCCAACCTCGTCCACGCCGCCGGCGAGCTGCGCCACGCCCGGGGGGCGGAGGCCGCCCTCGACGGCCAGGCGGTGGAGATCGTGCCGGGCGTGCGGGGCCTGCTGGCACCGGCGGGGTCGTACGAGGCGGGCGCGGTGGTGGCGTCGATCGGCGACCGCTGGGCGGCGGCGTTCGGCGCGGTCGACGGGACGGTCGTCGTGGACGCCGGACGGTGGGACCCGCGGCAGGACACCGCCGGGCGCATCCAGGGCGCAGACGTGGTGGGGATCGTGTGCCGGGCCACCGCCGTGAGCGTGGAGCACGCCCGCCACCTGGTGGTGACCGTGCGCCGGGTGGTGCAGTGCCCCGTGGCGGCGATCGTCGTGGGCCCGCGCCCGTACGCCCCGGCGGAGGTGGCTGCGGCGCTCGACGTGCCGCTGGCGGGCAGCATCGCCTGGGACGGGCGGGGCGCCGCCGCCCTGTGGGCCAAGGGGGCGGTGCCGGGCGGGCTGCGATCGCAGCTCGTGCGGACCGCCGGCCGCGCGCTCGCCGGGCTGGAGGACCTGCTCCCCGCCCGCCACGCCGCCCCGTCCTCATCCCCGTCCTCATCCCCGTCCTCGTCCGCGGCCTCGTCCCCGGCCCCGGCCCCCGCGCCCGCCCACATGGTCGCCCCGGAGGTGGCGGCGGAGGATCCCCCGCCTCCGCCGCCTCCTCCGCCGCCTCCTCCACCACCGCCGCCGCCCCCGGTGCCGGTCCAGCAGGCGGGCCGGGCATGAGCGAGCGTGGGTCGGCCGAGCGCCAGCACGAGCTGGTCACGCGGCTGCGCCGCCAGGTGGCGCTGCTGATCGGCGACGAGGTCGACCGGCGCGAGCGCGAGGACCTGGCGCCGCTGGACGACGCCGACCGCCGGATGATGGCCGACGCCGAGATCCGCCGCACCCTCACGGAGCACTGGCGCACGTGCTCGCAGCGGGGCGAGGCGCCGCTCTCTCGCGAGCAGGAGGAGGCGGTCGCCGACGCGGTCATCACGTCGGTGTTCTCGGCGCTGCCCGGCCTCGACGCCTACCTGGCGCGCGACGACGTCACCGACATCTTCATCAACGGTTGCGACGACGTCCGGCTGCGGACGCTCGACGGCGACGAGATCGTGGTGCCGCCGCTGGTGGCCAGCGACGCCGAGCTGATCACCCTCATCCAGGGCCTGGCGCGGCGGGGCGGGCGGCTCGGGGCGGGCGACGTGGGCACCCCGACCGAGGTGGGCGGCGACCACGAGAAGGAGTTCAACGCCTCGAGCCCGTTGCTCAACCTGCGGCTCTCGGACGGCTCGCGGCTCGCCGCCGCGGCCTGGGTGACGAGCCGGCCCTACGTGTCGATCCGCCGCCACCCGCTGGCCGACGCCGAGCAGAAGGACCTGGTCGCCCGGGGCATGTACGGCGAGGACATCGCCAGCCTGCTGGCCGCGGCGGTGCGGGCGCGCAAGACGATCCTGGTGGCCGGCGGGCAGGGGCGGGGCAAGACCACGCTCATGCGGGCGCTGCTCCACGAGTGCGACCCCGCCGAGCGCATCATGGTGCTCGAACAGGAGCCCGAGCTGCGGCTCGACGCGGACCCCGCGCGCCACAACCAGGTGCTGAGCTGGATCGCCCGCTCGGCCAACATGGAGGGCGAGGGCGCGGTCACGCTCGCCGACCTGGCCCTGGCGATCAAGCGCCACAACCCCGACCGCATCGTGGTGGGCGAGGTGCTCGGCGCCGAGGTCATGGTCATGCTGGAGGCGGCGGGGCAGGGCATCGCCGGCGCCCTGTGCACGATGCACGCCAAGGACGCCTACCGGGTGTTCGGGCGGATGGTGCACTACGCCCAGCTCGGCCTGCCCACCATCCCGCCCGGGTTCGTGCTCGACACCGCGGCCGACGCCCTCGACCTCGTCGTCTACCTCGACATCACCCCCGGCGGGCGGCGGGTCGTGTCGGAGATCAGCCACGTCCGGGGGTTCGACCCCCGCGACCGGATCGTCGTCACCGACGAGTGGTACATCCCCGGGCCCGACCGTGCCGCGGTCCGCAACCCGATGGCGCCGCCGGCGGCCAAGGTCATGGACGAGCTGGTCGCCTACGGCTACGACCCGACGCTGGAGCCGGGCTGGTGAGCGCGCTCGCCGCCGCCGCGGGGCTGCTCGTCGCCCTCGGCCTCGCCCTCGTCGCCAGCGGGCTGACCCGCAGCGAGCCGCCGCCCCGCACGCTGGGGGAGCGCGTGGGCAGGCGCGCCGACCTGGTCGGGCCCCGCGTGCTCGGCGCCGCGGCCGCGGCCCTGGTGGTGCTGGTCGTCACCCGCTGGCCGGTGGCGGCCGCCGGGGCGGCCGCGGCCACCTGGCTGGTCGTGGCCCGGCGCAGCCGCCCCAGCCCGGCCGGCGAGATCGAGCGCACCGAGGCCCTCGCCGCGTGGGCCGAGATGCTCCGCGACGGCGTCGGCACGCCCCGCGGCATCGAGGGCATCATCACGTCGACGGCCTCGACGGCGCCGCCGCTGATCCGGCCCACCGTCATGCGGTTCGCCCACCGGCTGGCCTGGCAGGACCTGCACGAGGCGCTGCCCGACCTGGCCGACGAGCTCGACCACCGCCTCGGCGACCTCATCGTCATGTCGCTCGACATCGCCGCCCGCACGGGCGCCCGCCAGGTGCGCGACGTGCTCGACGACCTGGCCACCGCCGCCCGCGAGGAGGCACGCATGCTGCGCCGCCAGGAGGTGGCCCGTGCCCGCCCCCGCTCCGAGATGCACCAGGTGGCGTTCATCTCGGTCGCGGTCGTGCTCGGACTGGCGGTCGTGGGCCAGGACTACCTGGCGCCCTACCGGACCTCCGCGGGCCAGCTGGTGCTGTGCGTCGTGGCCGGCGTCTGGGCGGTCGGCTTCCGGGCCATGGCCCGCCTGGCGCGCAGCCAGCCGGTCGAGCGCTTCCTCACCGTCCGGGGGCGGTCGTGATCGCATGGGCGGCGCTCGCCGGCCTGGTGGCCGGGCTCGGGCTGTGGGTGGGCGCCACCGGCCTGTGGCCCGCACCCGAGCCGCTGGCGATCGTGCTCGGTCGCTTCGAGCCCCGCCCCGCGCCGGTGGGGCCTGCGGGGGGCGGCCTGACGTGGGATGGGCGCATCGGGGCCGTGGCGTTGCGCCGCGTCGCCCCGCTCGCCCGGCTGGTGGCCCGGGCCCGCGCCGATCTGCGGGTGCTCGGTCGCCGGCCCGAGGGCTACGCGGGCGAGACGGTCGTCTACGCGCTGTTCGGCTTCATGCTCGGGCCGTGGCTGGGCGGGGTCATGTGGCTGGCGGGCGCGCCGTTCCCCGCCGCCATCGCCGGCACGGTGTCGCTGATCGCGGCCGGGGCGGGCGCGGTGATGCCGTGGGCGACGCTGCGCGACCGGGCCGGGGCCCGCCGCGCCGGGTTCCTCCACGCCCTCATCGCCTACTGCCACGTCACCGCCATGTCGCTGGCCGCGGGCCGGGGCGTCGACCAGGCGCTGACGACCGCGGCGTCGTCCGGCGAGGGCTGGGCCTTCACCGAGCTGCGTGCCGCGCTCCACGCCGGCTACGTGCGGGGCGAGACCCCGTGGGCGTCGCTGGGCCGCCTCGGCGACGAGCTGGCGGTCGCCGACCTGTCCCAGCTCGCGTCGACGATCGCCATGGCCGGCGAGGACGGGGCCGCGGTGCGGGAGACCATCGCCACCAAGGCCCGCACGATCAGCGACCGCATCGGGGCCGACGCCGAGCAGTCGGCACAGCGGGCCACCGCGCAGATGGGCCTGCCGGCCGTGGCGCTGGCCGCGGGCTTCCTCGTGTTCCTGATGTACCCGGCCGTCACCGCGCTGCTGTCCGCCTTCTGACCGACCCGACTTCCGACCGACCGACTCCCGACCGACCCCACCTTCCGACCGAGAGGACCGATCGATGGCCCACCTGCTGCTCGTCCTGACCACCCTCCACACCCTGCCCGGCCGGGTGTCCGAGCGGATGCTCGCCGCCCGCCGCGACGACCGGGGTGAGA
The DNA here is from genome assembly GCA_035693765.1 of Acidimicrobiales bacterium. GTDB lineage: Bacteria > Actinomycetota > Acidimicrobiia > Acidimicrobiales > VFJN01 > ZC4RG19. The sequence continues at coordinate 2,270 of DASSGC010000639.1, read as the reverse complement.
TCAACTCGAACGTCGCCTGGGCCGGGCTCATGCTGGTCGTGGCCGTGACCGTCGGCGGCATCGTCCTGGCCGCCGCCCAGGGCGCGGCCGGACGGTTCGACTTCGGGTTCTGAGCCCGTGGGCCGAGCCGCGCCGGCGCGACGGCGGGACGACCGCGGGGAGGTGGCCGCCAACACGGCCGTCTTCGGCGCGGTCATGTTCCTGCTGCTCGTGTCGTTGCAGTTCGGCCTGTGGTTCTACGGGCGGGAGGTGGCGGCCGCCGCCGCCCAGCACGCCGTCGACGCGGCCCGGGTCGAGCAGGGCTCGGGTCCGGTCGGCGAGGCGACCGCCCGGCAGTACCTCGACCAGGTGGGCGGCCTGCGCGATGCGAACGTCTCGGTCGACCGGGGCGACGAGGCCGTGACCGCCAGGGTCAGCGCCCGGTCGGTGTCGATCGTCGGGTTCCTCGACCCGCCGATCGAGGTCACCGTGTCGGCCCCCGTCGAGCGGGTGGTCGGATGACCGCGCCCCGCACGCCCCGCACGCCCCGCCCCGCACGCGACGACCGCGGCAACGGCGCCCTCGACCTGTCGGTCATGGGGGTGTGCTTCTTCGTGCCCGTCGTCCTGCTCCTGGTGTTCGCCGGGCGGGTCAACGCCGGCCACGCGGCGGTCGAGTCGGCGGCGCGGCACGCGGCCCGCACGATCAGCATCGCCCGCGATCCCGCGGCGGCGGAGGGCGTGGCCGAGGCCGACGCCGCCACCACCGTGCACGAGGGGTCGGCCATGTGCCGGACGATGGACTTCGTCGCGTCGGTCGAGGCGGGCGAGGTCACCGTGACCGTGTCGTGCGACGTCGACCTGTCGGAGCTCGCGCTGCTCCCGGTGCCCGGCACGCGGGAGGCGTCCGCCACGGCGGTCGAGGTCATCGACAAGCACCGTGAGAGCGTGGCCCCGTGACCCGGCGCGGCGCGGACCCGGGCTACGTCACCCTGTTCACCGCGGGGGTCGCGCTCGGCGTGGTGTCGGTGGTCGGGCTCGTGCTCGACGGCGGCCGGGCGCTGCGGGCCCAGAGCGACTCGTTCGGGGCGGCGGCCGCCGCCGCCCGCGTGGGCGCCCAGGAGCTCGACCCCGTCGCCTCCGTGGCCGGCGAGGTGCGGCTCGACGACGTGGCGGCCGGCGACGCCGCCCGCCGGTTCCTTGCCGACCGGGGCCTGACCGGCACCGTGACCGTGACCGACACGCAGGTGAGGGTGACCGTCGTGCGCGACGTCGACTTCGCCGTGCTGCCGGGCAGCGCCCGGCTCGACGCCACCGCCACGAGCCGCGTGACCCGGGAGCGCGCCCCGTCATGAGCCGTGCCACGCGCCGTCGCCGCCCGCTCGCCACCATGTCGCCGGGCCAGTGGCTGCGCGGCGCCGCCGCTGCCGTGGCGCTGCTGGCGCTGCTGGCCGGGGTGCCGGTCGCCCTGCTGCGGTGGGGTGAGTGGCCGATCACCGGCATGCCCAGCGCCGACCAGGTGCGCGACCTGCCGGGCGCGGTGGCGTCGGACGCGGCCGTGATCGGCGTGTTCACCGTGGCGCTGTGGGCCGTGTGGGCGCTGTTCGCCGTGTGCGTGGCGGCCGAGGCGGCGGCGGAGGTGCGGGGCCGCGAGGCCGGCCGTGTGCGGGCCGCCGGCCCGCTGCAGGGCCTGGCCGGCCGGCTCGTCGCCACGGTGGCGATGACCGCCGGGTCGCTCGGGCCGCTGGCCGGCGGGGCGGGGGCGGTGCCGGCGCTGCGTCCCTCGACCGCGGCGTCGTCGCCTGCGCCGGCCGCCGACGAGGCCGGCGCGGCGGTGCCCTCCGTGACCCCGGCCGCGGCGCCGGTCGCGCCGCTCGCGTCCGGCTCGCCGGCCCCGGTGCCCGGCGGGCCCGGCGGGCCCGCGGCCCCGGCCGAGCCCGCTGCGCCCTCGGTCGTCGCGATCACGGTGGGGGCCGGGGAGACCGCCTGGGGCCTGGCCGAGCGCCACCTGGGCGACGGGGCGCGGTGGGGCGAGATCTGGAGCCTCAACCAGGGCCGGCCGCAGGCCGACGGCCAGGCGTGGAACCGGCCCGAGCTGCTCCGGCCGGGCTGGGAGCTGGCGCTCCCCGTCGCCGACGCCGCGGCACCGCCGGCGGTCGGGGCCGACCAGATCGTGGTCGAGCCCGACGACAACCCCTGGAGCCTGGCCGAGGCCCACCTCGGCGACGGTAAGCGGTGGCGGGAGCTGTTCGCCCTCAACCGGGGCCGGCCCCAGCCCGACGGCGGGGCGTG
>DASSGC010000638.1:0-3272 GCA_035693765.1 Acidimicrobiales bacterium | reverse complement strand
CGAGCTGGCCGAGACGGCCGACGCCGTGGTGTCGGTGCCCGAGATCTTCAACTACTGGCTGCAGCCCGGGCGCATCGACGTCGGGTTCCTCGGCGCCGCGGAGCTCGACCGGCGGGGCGACATCAACACCACGGTCATCGGTCCCTACGACGCCCCCGACGTCCGCCTGCCGGGCGCCGGCGGCGCGCCCGAGATCGCCGCGTCGTGCGGCCGGGTGCTGGTGGTGATGCGGCACAGTCGCCGGTCGTTCGTCGAGCGAGTTGGGTTCCGCACCTCGCTCGGCGACCGGGTGGCCACCGTGATCACCGACGTCGGCGTGCTCGAGCGCGACCCCGAGCGGGGCGAGCTGGTCCTCACCGGGCTCCACCCTGGTGCGACGGCAGACGAGGCCCGCGCCGCGACAGGGTGGGACCTGGCCGTCGCCGGCGAGCTGGTCGAGACGCCGCCGCCGACGCGGGACGAGCTCGACGTGCTGCGGCACCTCGAGGCGACGAAGGGCCAGGCGGCGTGAGGTCGTTCGCCTACGACGCCGTGCCGGGCCGCGTGGTCTTCGGCGTGGGCAGCCGGCGCTCGCTGCCGGCCGAGGTCGACGCGCTGGGCGCGCGGCGCGTCCTGGTGATCGCCGCGCCGGACGAGGACCGACTGGCCGACGAGGTCGCCGAGCTGCTCGGCGGCCGGGTGGCCGGCCGGTTCCGCGAGGTCGTGCAGCACGTGCCGGTCGCCCAGGCCGACGCGGCCCGCCGGGCGGCCCGCGACGTCGGCGCCGACGCGGTGCTCACCATCGGCGGCGGGTCGGCCACGGGGTTCGGCAAGGCCGTGGCGCTCGAGGTCGACGTCCGCCAGGTCGCCGTGCCCACCACCTACGCGGGCTCGGAGATGACGACGATCTGGGGCCTCACCGAGGGGACGCGCAAGCGCACGGGCACCGACCCGCGGGTCAAGCCCGAGCTGGTGGTCTACGACCCCGAGCTGACCCTCACGCTCCCGCCCCGCATCGCCGGGCCGTCCGGGATGAACGCCCTCGCCCACTGCGTCGAGGCGCTCTACGGCCCCGGTGCCAACCCGATCGTCTCGCTCATGGCGCTGGAGGGCATCCGGGCCCTGCACCGCAGCCTCCCCCAGGTGTGCGCCGCGCCCGGCGAGATCGACGCCCGCGCCGACGCCCTGTACGGCGCCTACCTGGCGGGCGTCGCGCTGGCCTCGGGCGGCACCGCGCTGCACCACAAGACCTGCCACGTGCTCGGCGGCATGTTCGGCCTCGACCACGGCGACATGAACGCGGTCGTCCTCGGGCACGCGCTCGCCTACAACGCGCCCGCCCTGCCCGGCGTCGTGGCCGACGTCGCCGCCGCGCTCGGCACCGACGACGCGCCCGGCGCGCTGTTCGACCTGGCCGCGGCGCTCGGGGCGCCGACCAGCCTGGCGACGATCGGCATGCCCGCCGACGGCCTCGACGCGGCGGCCGAGCAGGTGGTCGCCGCGGCCGCCGGCAACGTGCGGCCACCCGAGCGCGACGCGATCCGGCGGATGCTCGACGACGCGTTCCACGGCCGGCGGCCGAGCCCGCCGGGCACAGACGACCGGCCGGGACGGCTGGCGGACACAAGGGGAACCCGATGACCCATCACGACAGCACCGCCGAGCCACCGTCGCGGCGCCGCTTCCTCCGGGGCGTCGCCGCCCTCGGGCTGGGGGGAACCGTGGCCGGCAGCGTCCTCACCGCGTGCGGCGATGACGACGACTCGGACGCCGCCGGCGGCGACGGGGGCGGCAACGGCGGCGACATCCCGTCCGCCCGCATCGGCTATGTCACGCCCCGCACCGGGCCGCTCGCCGCCTTCGGCGAGGCGGACGCCTTCGTGCTCGCGGCCATGCGCGAGGAGCTGGGCGACGCCGTCGAGATCATCGACCGCGACAGCGAGTCCGACTCCGGCCGCGCCGGCGAGGGAACGAGGCGTTCGCCGCCCAGGCGCTGGCCTGCCTCGCGGAGTGGCCCGAGCTCGACCGGACCATCGTCAATCCCAACGGTGGCGCCATCGCCCTCGGCCACCCGATCGGCTGCTCCGGTGCCCGGATGATGACCAGCCTCGTCCACGAGCTGCGCCGCCGGGGCGGCGGTTGGGGGCTGGCCACGATGTGCATCGGCGTGGGCCAGGGGATCGCCGTCGTCGTCGAGTCGACCTGAGAGGTGTCACAGATGAGCACCAACACCACCCCGGCCGAGCATGTCGCCCAGGTGCAGGCCAGCTTCGACGGCGCCGCCGACACCCGGCTGGCCGAGATCATGCGGGCTGCGGTCGCTCACCTGCACGCGTTCGTCGAGGAGGTGGGGCTGACCCGCGACGAGTGGTTCGCCGGCGTCGACTTCCTCACCCGGGTCGGCCAGATGTGCGACGGGCAGCGCCAGGAGACGATCCTGCTCAGCGACACCCTCGGCGTGTCGATGCTGGTCGAGATGCTCGACCACGCCGGTGCGCCCGGCACCACCGAGCCGACCGTGTTCGGCCCGTTCCACGTCGACGGCGCCCCGGCGCGACCGCTCGGCGCGTCGATCGTCGACCGCGAGGTCCCGGGCGGCGAGCCGCTGACGGTGCGGGGCACGGTGCGCAGTCTCGACGGCACCCCGCTGGGGGGCGCGCAGCTCGACGTGTGGCAGACAGCCCCCAACGGCCTCTACGACGTGCAGGACCCCGACCAGCCGCCTATGAACCTGCGCGGCCTGTTCACCGCCGCCGCCGACGGCACCTACGCGTTCCGCACCGTCCGGCCGGTCGCCTACCCGATCCCGGGCGACGGGCCGGTGGGCGAGATGCTGCGCGCCACCGGTCGCCACAACTGGCGGCCGGCCCACATCCATCTCGTCGTCTCGGCCCCGGGCCACCAACCGGTCATCACCCACGTCTTCGACCGTGAGAGCCCGTACCTCGACTCCGACGCGGTGTTCGGCGTGCGCGACTCGCTCGTGGTCGACATGGCCGGGGGCGAGGCGACCTTCGACCCGGTGCTGGAGCCGCGTCAGGGCGGCGGGGCGCGCCCGTAGCCCCGGGGACGTCAGCGCTCGGCCGCCACCTCGGCGGCGGCCTCGCCGAGGGCCAGGAACAGCGCCGTGGCGTCGTCGACGAGCTGGTCGCGGCCCACGTCGATGCGGCCGTCGAGCCAGGCGAGCACCAGCTCACTGGTGCCGCCCACCAGCACCGCGGCCGCGATCCGGCCGATCGGCTCGCCGGGCGCCGGCCGGCACATCAGGCTGGGCACCGGCGCTGTCGGGACAC
>DASSGC010000637.1:0-4123 GCA_035693765.1 Acidimicrobiales bacterium | reverse complement strand
AGCCTCGTGCGCAACCAGGTCGCCGGCATCGTCGGCTGGCTGGCCTGGCTGACGCTCGTCGAGCACATCGCCGTCGGCTTCGTCCCGGCGGTGGGGCGGTGGCTGCCGGCCGCCGCCGGGCTGGCCCTGGTGCGGGCGCCGAACGACGACCTGCTGGGCCAGCAGGCGGCGGCGCTGGTCCTGGCGGGCTACGCGGCGGTCGCCGGGGTGGCGGCCGTCATCGCGGAGCGGGGTCGGGATGCCTGAGCCCGAGCACTCCACCGGCGACCCCTCGTGGGCCGTGCTCGCCCGCCGCCATCCGCTCACCGCGCTGACCGGCGCGGCCGGTGCGGTGGCGGTCGCCGGCCACGTCATGCTCGGCCCCACGGTCGTGGCCGTGCCCGTGATGCTGGCCGGGCTCCTGCTGGTGGCCGCGGCGGGTGCCCGGCTGCTCCGTCTGCGGCGGGCGGCGGGCCCGGCGGACGACTGAGCGACGCACCCTGCCGCGGCGACGTCGGCGCCGGCGGGCGCATCCAGGTCTCGCCGTGGTGCCGAGGCCGAGCGGATGGGGCGCTCGCCGCGGCCGACGCGTGGGGAGGTGGCATGGGTCCGCTCGGGCGGGCTCAGACGGGGGTGCCGGGGTCGAGGCCGACGAGGGTCCGCCCGTAGGCCTCGAGCCGCTCGTCCAGGGCGAACAGGGTGTGGCACGACAGGGTCTGCACGTCGCGCACGGCGCGTTGCAGCGGGTCGCTCAGGAAGTGCGCGCCGGCCCCGCTGGCGGCGGAGATCGACTGGAGTGCGTGCTTGGCCCGGTCCACGGCCGTGGCGACGGTGGCGATCAGCCGTGCCCGCTGGGCCTCGGTGGTCGCATCGCGCCGTGCCATCACCTCGTCGACGACGGCCCGCAGCAGCAGCTCGGCCTGGGTCACCTCGATGTCCGCCGCGGCCAGCCGCGCCTGGGCCGCGGGCTTGTCCGACTGCCGGGCCTGGGTCATGAGCAGCACCCGCTCCGTCATCCGCCCGGCGAACCGGCGGACCGCCGCCCGGGCCTGCCCGACGGCGGGCATGGCGGCCGCCACGGCCAGGATGGGCAGCATCGGCGTGCGGTACAGCGGCCCCTCGTGGATCAGGGCGCCGGGCGCCGTGCCCGCGACCATGTCGGGGATCGACACGGTGCGCTCGGACGGGACGACCACGTCGTCGACGACGATGGTGTTGCTGCCCGTGCCGCTCATGCCGTCGACGAACCAGACGTCCTCGACCGTCACGTCGGCGCGCGGCATCGCCAGGAACCGCACGCCGCCCGTGCCGTCGCGCTCGGTGGTCAGGGCGCTGACGATGACCCAGTCGGCGTGCGCGATGCCGGTGCCCCACGGGTAGCGCCCGGTCAGCCGGTAGCCGCCGGCGACCGCCTGGGCGGTCCCGCCGGGCGAGATGGCGGCGGGGGCGAGCACGTGGCTCGCCTCGGCGTACAGCTCCTTCTGGAACGCGGCGGGGAACTGGCAGAACATCCAGTTGTGCTCGATGTAGAAGGTGCTCACCCAGGCCATCGCGGCGTCGCCCTCGCCGAGGGCCAGGCCGACGTCGAGGAAGGTGTCGAGGTCGAGCTCGAGACCGCCGTGGCACTCGGGGACCATGAGGTCGAAGATCCGGGCCGCGCGCAGCGCCTCGATCACCTCGTCGGACGGGCGCCGGGCCAGCTCGGCCTCGCGGGCGTGGGCGGCGAGGAGGGGGGTGAGCGCCCGGGCGCGGGCGACGAGCTCGGGGCCGTCGACGCCGGGGCCGCTCACAGCACGGTCCGTTCGACGAAGTCGCGCACGACGGCGCTGTAGGCCGCGGTGTGGAACAGCATGAGCTGGTGCACGCCGCCGGGCAGCTCGTAGCACTCCACCGGGCCGGGGATGCGCTCGGCCACGGCCCGCACCAGGGCGGGCGGCGCCAGCGTGTCGTTCTCGCCCACGGTGAAGAGGATCGGCTTGTCGTTCCCGGCGATGGGGACGGGCGGCTCGTAGGTGTAGAGCGACGCCAGCGAGGCGAGGTCGAGCTCCCAGGTGTTGAGCGGGTCGCGCCGCTTCTCTGCCGCCGCACCGGCGAACCCGTAGTCGGCGTCGAAGTCGATGAAGCGGTCGAGCTTGAGGACGCAGCTCGTGCCCCACTGGCGCAGGATCTCCTGCCCCGCGTCGGTGGCGAACGGGCTCGGCGGGCTGCCCGGGACGAGCGTCTGCGCCCCGGCGAAGGCGTAGCCCATGAGCACGGCGGCGGCCACGGCGTCGGAGCTGAGGAGCGCGCCCGAGGCGGGGAAGACACCCAGGCTCGACCCCTTGGCCACCACGGGCCGCCCGGTCGCGTCGCGGAGGCGGGCGGCGCAGGCGGCGGTGGCCTCGATCCATCCGGCGGCGGTGAACGAGCCCCGGCGCCCGGTGCCGGCGGTGCGGCCGAAGCCCGGGAGGTCGATGCTCCACACGTCGCCCCGTGCGGTGCGGGCGTAGTGCTCGCCGAAGACGTCGTAGATGCCGCCGTGGCCCCCCATGCCGTGGCAGATCAGGAGCGTGTGGTCGGGGTCGGCGTCCCGGTAGCGGTAGGCGAAGATCCCGTCGAGGACGTGCTCGGTCCGCTCCATCGCCGTCAGTCCTCCACCGCGACCGGCGGGGTGGTCTCGCTCACGTTGTCCCACATCGCCTGGTCGCTCATGCCGACCACCAGCTCGTAGACCTCCGGCGGGTAGTGGAGGCGGGGCTGGGCGGGGTCGGTGGGCGGCTGGGCGACGGGCTCGGCGGGACGCTCGAACGGCGCCGGGTGGGTGAGCGCCGCCAGCTCGTCGCGGGAGATGCCGCACACCTCCGTGACGTCGGGGTCGATCCAGGCCCGCTCGTCGATGTCGGTGCCGCAGCAGATCTCCAGGCTGAGCCCCTCCGGGCCGGCGAAGTACATCGACTGGACGAAGCCGTGGTCGATCGGCCCGAGCACCTGCACGCCCCGCGAGCGGATGCGGTCCCGCAGGGCCAGCACCTCGTCCAGCGTGTCGACGTGGAAGGCCACGTGCTGCATGGTCCCGGCGGTCACGGGGTCGGCGGCCGTGCCGGCGTGGGTCACCCCGTACTGGATGTCGGCCTTGTTCTCCGGATGCTGGACGAAGGCGACGTAGCTGTCGCCCGCGAGCTCGACGAAGCCGTGGACGATGCCCTCGGCGCCGTGCATCCAGTAGAGGGCCTTCAGCGGGAGGCCGAGCACGTCACCGAAGAACGTGAGCTGCGCCTTCATGTCGCAGGTGGAGATGGCGAGGTGGTTCACGCCGCGCGGTCGCAAGGTCATCGGTCCCCCCGAGGATCCGCTGGATGTTGTCGAATGCCAACATAGATCTAGACACATGTCAACCTCGTTGGTACGTTGCGCCCGATGTCCCCGCCCGCGCCCGTGACCGCGATCGCCGGGGCGGCCCCGCCGGCGACGAAGCGCCGGCCCGGCCGGCCGCCGGCCGACGCGTCGCCCGCGACCCGTGACGAGATCCTCCTCGCCGCGCTCGATGCTTTCGCCGCGCTCGGCTACGACGGGACGTCGGTGCGGGAGATCTGCCAGCGCCTCGGGGTGAGCCACAACCTGATCCACCAGCGGTTCGGCACCAAGCGGGGGCTGTGGGACGCGATGGTCGACCGCTGGTTCGCCGAGCTGGCGGCGGGCCTCGACGCCGTGCTCGACGACCTGGGGCCCGGGGACGACCTGGTGGCCGGGCTCCACCGCTTCGTCGTCACCTTCGTGGAGCTGAACGCGGCGCGGCCCGAGCTGCTCCGGCTCATGAACGTCGAGGCCGGCCTCGACACCGACCGGCTCGACCACATCTGGACCCGCTACGTCGAGCCCTTCAGCCGGCGGTTCGGGCGGCTCATGCAGCGGGCGGTCGACGGCGGCCTCGTCCGCCCGCTGCCGCTCGGCACGTTCTTCACCCTCCTGGCGCACGGGTCGACCGCGCTCGCGGCCCACCCGCCGCTGGCGCGCCGGCTCGGCGTGCCCGACCCGCACGAGCCGCACGCCCTGCGGGCCCACGCCGAGGCCGTCGCGGCGATCCTCCTGGCCCCGCCCGACTCGGGGTCACACGGCACGCCGTGACGCCGCGGGACGTCATCCCGCCGCACCCGTCGCCCGCGCC
>DASSGC010000636.1:0-3158 GCA_035693765.1 Acidimicrobiales bacterium | reverse complement strand
GTTGCCGGCGAGCGGCGCGGCGACGATCGCGCTGGTCGATGAGTGCGATGATCTTGACAGCGTTGTGGGCCAGGATCCCGAACCCGCACCAGATCTGGGCGCCGTCGATACCGTCGGCGCGTGTCAACCTTGCTGAGGCAGATTTGTTCGGGAATCACTGTGTCGTAGGGGCGTCCTCCTGGGGTTTGTTGATCCACGCGGCGGTGGGCAGCGCCGGTGGCCGGGGCGGCTTGCGGACGAAGCGCTCGGGGTGGGTGGCGTAGGCGGCGTCGAGGACGCCGGCACGCTGCTGGCGGACGGCTTCCGCCCGCCCGTAGTGAACGTCCGCGGGCGTATGGAGGCCGATGCCGGAGTGACGGTGCTCGTCGTTGTACCAGGTGAAGAATCGCTTGCTGTGGGCCTGGGCGTCTTCGAAGCAGCCGAACCGGTCGGGGAACTCGGGCCGGTACTTGAGGGTGCGGAACTGGCTCTCGCTGTAGGGGTTGTCGTTGCTGACGTGCGGGCGGCTGTGGCTCTTGGTGACCCCGAGATCGGCGAGCAGGAACGCGACGGGCTTGGCGGTCATCGGCGAGCCCCGATCCGCGTGGATGGTGAGCTGGCCGTGGCCGATGTCCTGCTTGGCGACGGTGTCGGCCAGCAGCGCCTCGGCGAGCTTGGCGTTCTCGGCGTGGGCGAGCATCCAGCCCGGCACGTAGCGGCTGAAGATGTCGATGATCACGTACAGGTAGTAGTAGGTCCACTTGGCGGGGCCGAGCAGCTTGGTGATGTCCCACGACCACACCTCGTTGGGCTCCGAGGCGATCAGCTCGGGCTTCTTGGCCGCCGGGTGGGTGGCCTGCCGGCGGCGCTCGCGCACCTCGTCGTGGTCGTGCAGCACCCGGTACATCGTCGACACCGACCCCAGGTAGACGCCCTGGTCGAGCAGCTTGGCGTACACCGTGGCCGGCGCCTCGTCCACGTGCTGTTCGCTGTTGAGGACCCGGCGCAGCTCCTTGCGCTCCACCTCCGACAGCGCCCGAGGCTGAGGCGCCGGCACCCGCTCGGGGCGGGGTGGCGGCGGGCTCTGGCGGTGCCGGCGGTACCAGCGGGCCTGGGCCTCGCCGACCGCCTTGCACGCCCGGCGTACGCCGACGATCGGTGTGAGCTCACCGATGGCCTGGTCGATCATCTCGTCTCGCCCCGCTCCGTCGTCGAGGCGCTGTCGGTGGCGAGTTGGTCCAACAGCGCCGAGAGCTTTCCCTGGATCTCGATCACCTTCTTCGCCTTGTCCAGCTCGGCGGCCAGGCGCTCGTTCTCGTGGCGCAGCCGGGCGACCTCGCGGTCACGGGGATCAGCCGGCTGGCGGCCCGCTGGCTTGGCCAGCGCTTCGAGCGCGCCACGGTCGCGCTGCTTGCGCCACTCCGAGATCAGCGACGTGTACAGGCCCTCGCGGCGCAACAGCGCGCCCTTGCCCGCCTTGTTCAGACCCTCGTACTCCTCGAGGATCCGCGCCTTGTACTTCGCCGAGTACCGGCGCGGGCCACGGGCCCGCTCGGGGACCTCGGGGTCCGGATCGGTGCTGTCGTCCACGGCACCAACCTTGGCGCGCGCGTCCAACGAATCAGGCATGGTCGTGCTCATTCGGGGAACTCCTCCCCACCCTCTCAGCTCAACGAATCGACTGCTCGAACCGCCTCAGCTGAGGTTGACACGGAGGGGTGGTCCGCTACGTGCAGGTCGCGCACAACCGGCGGGTCGAGGGCACGACGCAGGCGCAGGTGCTGGTGAACCTGGGCCGTGAGGATGGCGTCGATGTCGACGGGCTGCGCCGGCTGGTGCGCTCCATCAACCGGTACCTGGGCGAACCCGATGCGGGTGCCGGTGATGTGGTCGAGGTCGCCGGCGAGGGGCTGAGCGTCGTGGAGTCCCGCCCGGCGGGCACGGCGTGGCTGTTGGACGGCCTGTGGCGCCAGCTCGGCGTCGACGAGGCGCTGGCCAAGGTGTTGGGCCGGCGCCGGTTCAGCACCGATGTCGAGCGGGTGCTGTTCGCGCTGGTGGCCAACCGGGCCATCGACCCGATGTCCAAGCTCGCGACCGCGGAGTGGGCCGGCCACGACGTGGCCCTGCCGGGCGTGGGGGCGATGGACGAGGACCAGGCCTACCGGGCGATGGACCTGCTCGTGGCCACGGACGTGCAGGCCGAGGTGCAAGAAGCGGTGTTCTTCGCCGTCGCCGACCTGTTGAACCTCGAGGTCGATCTGTTGTTCTTCGACACGACCTCCACCTACTTCGAACGCGACACCGAAGAGCCCGACGATGGCGGGTTCGGGCGTTACGGCCACTCCAAGGACCACCGGCCCGATCTGCCCCAGATCGTCATCGGCCTGGCCGTCACGAGGGAGGGGATCCCGGTGCGGGTGTGGTGCTGGCCCGGCAACACCAATGACCAGGCCATCCTCCCCGAGGTCAAGGACGGGCTGCGGGGCTGGCGGCTGGGCCGGGTGGTGACCGTGGTCGACCGGGGGTTCTCCTCGGACGCGAACCTGGCGTACCTGCGCCGCGCCGGTGGGCACTGGATCGCCGGGGTGCGCATGCGTGACGGCTCGCCCGATGCCGCCGAGGCCTTGTCCCGGCAGGGCCGCTACCAGACCGTGCGCGACAACCTGCGGGTCAAAGAGGTCCGGCTGGACCGCACCCCGGATCGGCGTTGGATCGTGTGCCACAACCCGGCCGAAGCGATCCGCGACAAGGCACAACGCGACGCCGTGGTCGCCCACCTCGAAGCCGAGCTCGCCGCCATCAAGACCGCCCGGGCCCGTGACGCCACGAGAGCCACGAAGGCGCGCCGCAAGATCAACGACGACGCCCACCGCAAGGCGGAGTGCGCCCTACGGGATCACCCCACCCTCGGCCGCTACCTGCGCCAGACCCCCACAGGTCGGCTCCAGATCAACCGGGCTGCGATCCGCGGCGAGGAACGTCTCGACGGCAAGCACCTGCTGTCCACTTCCGACCCGGACCTGTCCGCCGAGGACGTCGCGCTCGGCTACAAGAACCTGCTGGAGGCCGAACGCGGCTTCCGGGATCTCAAGTCCACCCTCGAGCTCCGGCCCGTGTTCCACCGGCTCGAACCCCGCATCCGCGCCCATGTGCTGTTGTGCTGGCTCGCTCTGCTGGTC
>DASSGC010000635.1:0-7834 GCA_035693765.1 Acidimicrobiales bacterium | reverse complement strand
GACCATGCGGAAGCGGATGCCCGGGAACCGCCGGTCGAGGTCGTCCAGCAGGTCGGACATCGTGCCGCCCGCGGCGTCGACCACCGACTGCTGGTCCGTGTACGAGCGCAGCGGCGTCGGGATCCGGACGTTCACGCGGCCTCGACGCTGTAGATCTCGGGGAGGTGCTGCGCGATGCACGCCCACGAGGCGCCCTCGTCGGGGCTCGCCCACACCGCGCCCGACGTGGTGCCGAAGTAGACGCCGACCGGGTCGCCGGTGTCGGTCGTCATCGCCTGGCGCTTGACGGTGAACCAGGCACGCTCCGGCAGGCCGCCCGACTGCGGCGACCACGTCGCACCGGCGTCGCGCGTGACGTACACGACCGGCCGCCCGTCGACGCTCGTCCGCGGCCAGACGTCCGTCCCGTCCATCGGGAGGACCCACACCGTGTCGGGGTCGCGCGGGTGCAGCTCGATCGGGAACCCGATGTCGCCGATCGCCGGCGGCATGTTGTCCCCGATCCGCGTCCACCGCTGCTGGGGCCGGTCGATGCGGTAGATGCCGCAGTGGTTCTGCTGGTAGAGCCGGTCCGGCATCAGCGGGTGCATCCGCACCGTGTGGGGATCGTGGCCGAACTCGGGATCGGGCATGGGGAGGAAGTCGGCGGCGACACCCCGGTTCAGCGGCGCCCAGCCGGAGCCGCCGTCGGTGCTCTCGAACACGCCGCCGCCCGACAGGCCGAGGTACAGGTGGTCCGCGTCACGCGGATCGACGAGCACCGAGTGGAGCATCGACCCGTCGGGCGTGTTGTCCTCAGGCCACTCGCACCAGGTCTCCCACAGTGGGTGGTCGTTCCACCCCGACACCGGGGCCCAGGTGTCACCGCCGTCCGCGCTACGGAACAGACCCTGCGGCGACGCGCCACCCGCGTACCAGGTGCCGGCCTCGTCCGGATGGCCCGGCGAGAGCCAGAACACCGCCTTCAACGCCCGGCCGAGCCGATCGCCGGCGGCGAACGCCGGGGGCTTGGACGCCTCCGCCCACGTCGACCCGCCGTCGACCGAGCGCATCACCGTCGGACCGAGGTGACCCGTGCGGGTCGCCGCGAGGATCGTCCGCCCGTCCCGGGGATCGGCGAGGGCGTGCTGGATGATCTGCCCGAAGAACAACGGCTCACCGGCGCACCACGCCCGCCGGTCGTCGCTCGTCATCGCCCACAGCCCCTTGCGCGTTCCCACCAGCAGCCGCATGGGCAGAGTGTCGCGAACCATCGACGGGGGCGCTGCCCGGATCGCATCGCGGCGTCACGCAACCGGCCAGCCCGCGACCCGCCGGCCGGGCGCGGACTCAGCCGGCGGGGATCTTCGCCAGCTTGTGGATCTCCCCGGCCACGACGCGCAGGGTCTCGGAGTCGAGGTCGTGGTTCTCGGCCGTGAACGGGACCTGCCGGTCGGTGCTGCCGATCGTCTCGGTCAGGGCCTTGGCGTCGACATCGGACGGCACGACCCCGAGCACGTTCGGCTTCCCCTTGGCCCGAGCCGGGGCGACCCGCTGCCACGTGCCGTTGCGGTTCTCCTCGATCCGGCTCTGGTCGAACGCTTCGAGGTCGCGGTTGGCCTGCCCCTCCTTCTGGTTCAGCGACTTCGCGATCTTGCCGATCTCGTCGCCGTACCGCTCGTCGATCTCGTCGATGGTGAGGCCGGCAACCCTTGGGTCGTGCGCACGACGGTCGCGGAACTCCTCGATCGCCTCCGTGCGGCGCAGCTTGGCCGCTGCGTCCGAGAGCCTGCGGAGTCCCTCCGTCTCGGCCTGCAGCTTGCTGGCGCTGAACACCCCCGACTTCGCCTCGATGATGCTGACCACCCGGTCGATCGTGCCGTCCGGGCTGCGCACCACCACCAGCCCGTCGCTGAACTGGAACGGCCGCCACTCGCCGGGCCCCACCTTGCGGTACTCCCGCACCAGGTGGCCAGGGATCAGCTCCAGCTTCTCGCCCGGTCCGGCGCCCAGTGCCGCGCGTCCCTCGGCGGTCTGCATCATGGCCTTGACCTTGTGGGCGGCCAGTTCCTCGAACAGCTGCCCCTTGAGCTGGTCGCGCCGTTGCGCCTTCCTCACGATCCGGCCGATCGCGTCGCGATCGAGCACGGCGAGCACCGGGAACCGCTCGGCGAGCGACTGCAGCAGTCCCGTGACCTTCGTGATCCGCGCCGCCACCGCCGCGTCGTGGAGCCGTTTCTCTGCGGCCACCGCCACCGCCAGCACGTCCTTGAGGGCGGCCGCCGGGTCGGTGGCCGCGCCCGCCTCCCTGGCCCGCTTCTCGACCGCCGACACCTCGCCGCCGAGACCCGGCTCCTCCCGGATCTCCGGGCCGAACGTCGTGCGGACGTCGTCGCACGGACTGAAGCACACGAGGCACCTGCCGTCGGCGGTCACGTGGACGTGACCGTCAGGGATGTCGGCCACCGCGTCCGGGACGGTCCTGCCGGGTGCGCCAGCGCCCGGCGGCACGAGCGGAGCGTCGGGGGTGCCGCCGGCGGCCTGGCGCACACCGCCCTGTTCCACGGCGTCCATCGCGCCCTTGACCTCGGCCGCCACCTCGGCGGCCGACAGCGCCACCGCCAGGGTGTCGAACAGGAGTTGCTTCGCCAGCTCCTGCTGGTCCACGAGCGCGTGGGCGGGATCGACCGCCGCCTGGCCGGCATCCAACTGACCCAGGTGGCCGCTCATGGTCTGCATGGCCATACCCATGCCGATGGCGGCGGAGATGAACTGGCCGCCGGGCAGGCAGAGGGCTGCGACGGAGACCACCGTGCCGCCGATCTCCACGACCGCGTCCTTCAGCGCCTTGTCGAGGACGAGCTCCCGGAACTTGTCCTTGACAGCCTGGTTCTCGGGACCCAGGCGACCGATGTCGGCCTCGACCCGCGACCGCAGCCCGCCCATCGACAGGAGGTCGTCGACATCGCCGCCGACGACACTCCCGACGGTCCGCGAGATGGCCTGGTTGACGGCGTCGAGCTTGCGCAGGAACTCCGCTGCCACCTTGCGATCGCCGGCCTCGGACGACGCCTTGCTCAGCTCACTGTCCTTCCAGGACGGAGCACCCTGCAGATCCTTCTCCAGCCAGTCGGACGCAGCGGCGATCGGCCACGCCACCGCACGGATGCCCCGGCGGACCGCCGACCGCTCCCATCCGAGCTTGGCGGACCAGTCGCCCGCGGTGCGCGGGCCGGGTGCGTGGAAGACCAACGACGCCAGCAGCGGCGACAGCGCCAGCACCTCCTCCTTGCCCGTGTGGATCCCCCCGAGCAGGCCGTTGATCTCGTCGATCCACTGGTGGTACGTCTGCGTCCGCCCCTTGGCCGCGATCAGGTTCCAGCGCCCCTCCAGGTGCCTCTCGCGGATGAGCAGGGCCGTCTCACCGACCTGCCGCTCCTTGTCCTCCAACTCCTGGTACCTGCCACCCAACTCCCGGGCCTGGTCCATGAGCGCCTTGGCGTCGCCGCCGAGCTTGCCGCCCTGCTGGGGCTTGAACTTCTCCGTCAGGTCGAGCGCCAGCTTGCGGTTCTGCTCCAGGGCCTCCAGCGCCCGGGCCTGGAAGTACGCCCGGATGAACGGCTCGGCCTGGCTGGCCGGGATGGCGGTGCCGGGCCGCCTCGGCGCGCCGGGCGCCCCCGGCGTCATGCCCGCGAGGTCGCGCAGTGCGGCGGCGTCTGCGGGCCTGGCCACCGAGCGCTCGGCCCGGGGATCCAGTGCCGCCCGGTCCGGGTCGGGCGTGTAGGCACGGTTCGTGAACACCATGCGATCGGTACCGATCACCGAGACGACCGGACCGCTCGGGGTGAACCGGTGGACGTTGTCGCGCTTGAGCTCCGACGCCGAGGCCGCCGCCAGACCGAAGACGAACCACAGACCGTCCTCCCGGGCAACGGCGGCGCCCGCCGGCCCGATGGCCACCGTGGCACGGGCCTCAGCCGCCTCCCGGGTCTCGAAGGACCGCCGCCTCTGCGTGTCGCTCGTCGGCCGCAGGACCAGCGCACCCAACGTGAGCGTGGCCGCCGGCGGCTCGTTGGGCGGCTGGAGGTCCGGTGAGGAGGGGCTGCCGTACACGAACGAGCCCGCCGACCCACCCTGCAGTCCCCGGAGCCTGGCGATCGCCTGGTCCTCGCGGTCGATGAGCGCCTGGTCGGCGCCGGCGTCACCCTCCGGCCCGGACCCCCGGCGAGGATCGACATCCCGCTGCACCGTGACATCGGCGCGCCGCTGCAGCGGGACATCGTCGTCCGCCGTGCAGCACGCGCAGCCCGGCGTCAGGCACGGCGGGCCGGGGCGCCGCGGCGCACCGCCCGCCGGTCCGGGCGCCGGCCCGTCGAGGTCGCGTTCGGTCCCTCTTGCGAGCAACGCCGCCACCGCCCGGTTCCCCGCCGCACGCTGGAGCGACAGGAGCCGATCCGGGCGCAGGCGGTGGGCGGCGGGGCCGCGCCCCGCGACCCGGTGGCCCGTGTCACCACCCATGGGCCCGGCGCGCGTGCCCGCCGTCGTCCTGGCCCGGCCCGGCGCGGCCGGCGCGGCGGTGGGCGGCGCCGCGACCACGCCTGACGCCGGAGCCGGCCCGTCGTCGCCCGCACGCCTCACAGCCGGTCGACCACGTGCTCGGCCAGGGTGGCGAGTCGTTCCTCCATCCCATCGGGCGCCGGCCGGAAGCTCGCCCGCACCTGCAGCAGCCGATCGCCGAAGCGGAAGGTGACCGACGCCGCCTCGAAGCCGCCGTCGAGCTGGTCGGGGACCTCCTCGTCGTAGAAGGCCCCGTCGCCGAGGCCGTCGATGTCGACCGGGTTGTCGGCGAAGCCCCGGAAGGTCGCGAGGTGCTCCTCCATCGTCACGCCGAGGGGCGGCCCGAAGTCGGTCACGCTCACGGTGCCCGACCCCTCCCGGTAGAGCTCGCCCACCTCCCAGACGCAGTGGATGAAGTCGGGCTCGCCGCCGGCCACCGGGCCGACCTCGCCGAACTCCGCCTCGACCTCGGACGTCTCCAGCAGCGTGCACAGGTCGAGGCCGTCGTCGTCCGTACCACCGGCGTCCGCCTCGCCCGTGCCGCTCCCGCCGCCCGGGCCCGTGGCGCCCCCGGCACCGGCCACGCCGCCGCCGTCCCCGCCACCACAGCCCGCGACGGCGAGCACCGCCACCACCACGCCGGCCCGCACCATGCCGTAGCTCCGCATGCACCGACCCGACCACATGCCCGCCGTGTGGTCATCGGTGGGCGGTACCGATTTCCTCCGCCGCCAGCGGGTCCCGCGGCACCTGCCGCCGCCCGCCCGGGGCGGTCGCCGCCGCCCGGCCGGCCCGGGGTGCCGGGCGCGGCTCGGTACCGGTCACCGATGCGCTCCTCCGGCGGCCGGTGGTTCCCTGAGGGCCGTGGCAGACGGTGCAGTCGACGTGCAGGGCGCCGTGCGGTCCCTGCCGCACGTGCACGTGCTGCTGCTCCGCGGTGCGCTGATCGGGTTCGGCGACGCCGAGCTCGCAGCGCTGGTGGGTCTCCCGCAGGAGTCCGTGCGCCCGCTGCTCCGGGTGGCCGCCACCAAGCTGGCCGCCGCCCTCACCACGCCCGCAGAGGACCGACCTCCCTGATCGTGGCTCGGAGGTTACGGTGAGTAGGTGGGCGATGCATCGGCCCGTTGGCCGCTCGTCGGTCGCAGCGAGGAGCTCGCGATGCTCGACGACGAGGTGGGCTCGCGCTCGGGCTCGGTGGTGCTGGCGGGTGCGGTCGGGGTGGGCAAGTCACGGCTGCTGGCCGGCTGGCTGGCCGGGCGGGACGCCCAGGGCCACACGACCGTGGTCGTCCGGGCCACGAAGTCGACGGCCACCATCCCCTTCGGCGCCTTCGCCCGCTTCGTCCCGGAGCGTCTCGGCGACGGCCGCGACCGGTTGGCGGTCCTGCGGGCGACGGCCGCCCGCCTGACGCGCCTCGGGCCCGACGTGGTCGTGGCGGTGGACGACGCCCACCTGCTCGACGAGGGGTCGGCCGCGCTGGTGCTCCACCTCGCGCAGCACACGCGCACGCCCGTCCTCGTGGCCGTGCGCTCGGCGGAACCGTGCCCGGACGCCGTCGTCTCGCTCTGGAAGGAGCGGATCGCGTTGCGCCTCGATCTCCAGGCCCTGTCGGTGCCCCAGACGATCGAGCTGCTCGAACGCGTGCTCGGCGACACCGTCACGGTCGCCGCCCAGCGCCGCGTGTGGGACCTCAGCCAGGGCAATCCCCTCTACCTGCGGGAGGTGGTCGAGGCCGGCCGCGGCCAGGGCGTCCTGCGCCGCTCGGCGGGCGGGTGGGCCTGGCGCGGCTCGCTCGCCGGCCGCACGGGGCTCGACGAGCTGGTCAGCGACCGCATCGGCGCCAGCGGGTCGGCCGAGCGCCGGATCCTCGAGATCGTCGCCCTGGGCGAGCCCCTGCCGCTGGACGTGCTGGCCCACCTCGCGCCCCCGGCGCTGCTCGCCGGGGTCGAGAGCCGCGGGCTGCTGGCCACCGAACGGCCCGCACCGCACGAGCCGGCCGAGGTCGTGCGCCTCGCCCACCCGCTGTACTCCGAGGTGCTCCGCGCCGAGCTGCGGGGCTTCACCGCCCGGAGCCACCACCGGGCGCTGGCCGATGCCGCCATCGCGGCGGGAGCGCAGCACCGCGACCCGCTGCGGGTCGCGACCTGGCTGCTCGCCGGAGGCGACGTGGGCACCGAGCCCGATCTGCTGATGGAGGCGTCGTACCTCGCGCTGCTCATGGACGACTGCGAGCTGAGCGCCCGCCTCGCCCGGGCCGCGGAGCGCGCCGGCGGGGGCTGGCGGGCAACGCTTCGCCGGGCCGAGGCGCTCGGTCCGCTGCGCCGGTGGAACGAGGTCGACGCGCTGCTGTCCACGCTCGTGGCGCCCGGACGCGAGCCCGAGACGCGCGCCGCCGCGCTGCGCATGCGGGCCGAGCAGGCGTTCCGGTACCGCGGCGAGGACCCGGCCACCGCTCGCGCCGCCGTCGCGGAGGCGGCGCGGCTGGCCCCACCGTCGGCCCGGTCGTCGCTTGTCACCAACGAGGCGATGCTGGCGATCCTCGCCCTGGACCTGGAGGGCGCCATCGGCCTCGCCACGGCCGCGGTCGCCGACGCCCGGACGGTGGTCGACCGGCTGAACGGCCTCGCCTGCGCCGGCGTCGCGGCGGTGCTGCTGGGACGCGCCCGGGCCGCGCGGGCCATCGTGGAGCTGGCGACGCCCTACGCGTTCGAGAACGTCCGCAGCGACCCTCTCCCGGGCGGGGCCCTCGCCTACATCTACTCGTACGCCACGGTGCTCGAGGGCCGCATCGACGAGGCGGCCGAGGTGTTCGGGTTCCTGCTCGGCCAGGACGTCGGGCAGGTGGGGGGAGCGACGCGGTCGCTGCAGTCGTTCTGGCTCGCCCGGGCGGCCCTGGCCCAGGGCCGGGTCGGCACCGCGACCCGCCTGTGCCGGGAGGCGCTGGCGGTGCTCGGCCCCGGCAACTACGTCCAGACCGGCGCCTGGGTCGCCGCCACGCTGGCCACCGCCGCGTCCCAGTCCGGTGACCCGGAGACGGCCGCCACCGCCATGGCCACGGTCGACACGCACACGGGGCCCGAGGGCCTGCATGCCGATCTCGCCGGCGCCTGGGTCGCCGCCGCCCGGGGCGAGCTGTCGACGGCCCGCACGCTCGCGCTCGGGGTGGCCCGGCGCGCGGGCGGGGCCGGCGTCTGGCTCATCGAGCTGACGGCGTTGCTCGACGCCGCCCGCCTCGGTGCGGCCCGCGAGGCGGCGCCGCGGCTGGCGGCGCTCACCTCGGTGGTCGACGGCCCCTACG
>DASSGC010000634.1:0-7211 GCA_035693765.1 Acidimicrobiales bacterium | reverse complement strand
GTGGGTTGCCTGCGCGCGCAGATCGCCGATTCTGGTGCCCGCTGCCGGCGTAACGGCAGCCCTCCTCAGCCGTCGGCGGCGGCGAGCAGATCAGCCCAATTCCGGACGCCCGCCGGCGTCCCGAACGTGCACTGTGTCGCCGGTTCGGTGCGACGAGCTCGCGCGGCGGTTGGCTAGCACCGGAATTCAGTGGTGACCACCAGATGTGGGGTGTCGTGTCGCCCCGGACACTCGGTCCCGCATGGCGGCGGCGTCGTGCCTGGTCGCGGCGCCGCAGCGATCGGGCGCCATGGCTGGAGGTGAGTGAGCGTGTCGGGTCGTCCCACGTTGCTGGCTACCTGAACCGACTACGCCGGCGGATCCACGTCAGGACAGTGCGCTCACCGCCTGAGCCCGCCGACCGTGGCCGACCACCTTGCCTCTCTCCGGGCCTCGGGCGACGCCTGGACCGGGCGGGCCGTCGTGGTCGCCGCCCGGCGCGTGGGTCTGCTTGGGCTGCTATGCGGGGCGGGCCATCGGGGCGTGGCGGGGCCAGGGGTGGGCCTGCTCGAATAGGCGGGCCAGACGGAGGACCACGTCGTCGGCGTGCCGGCGGCCTTGTATCTGCAGACCGACGGGAAGTCGCTCCGACGTGACCCCTGCGGGGACCGAGCACGCCGGGTTCCAACACGTTGGCCAGCATCGTGAATGGCGTGCTCATGGCCGGTGCTGCGGGGCCGAAGCGGTCATGGAGGTCCTCGCCCGCGATCGTCGTCGGCGTCGACCCGTCAGCCGCGAACGCAGGCACGGCCGTCGTCGGCGTGAGCAGCACGTCGATGTCCGTGTAGATCGCCGCCACCTGCCGCTCCAGCTCCAGCCGACGCTTGAACGGCTTCACCAGCGTCCGCAGCGGCCGGTCGTACGTGGCGCGTAGCCCGTTGGCCACGACGGGGGTCATGTCGTCGAGACGGTGCGGATATTGCTCCTGCTCGCCGATGTCGAGCCACAAGCCGAAGGCTCGCGTGCCCAGGAAGGTTGCGATGGGATTCGGCAGTTGCACGTCGTAGTCGACCAGTTTGGTGCCGGCTACCTCGGCCAGGGCCTAGGCCGCGGAGCGGGTCAAGTCCGCCACCTCGGGATCGACGACCGCGAACCCGAGATCGAGCGACCAGCCGACGCGGAGCCCGTCGATGTCGAGCGACTCGATCGAATCCTTGTAGGACACCAAGGGCGCAGGAAGCGTGAGTCGGTCGACGTCGTCGGGACCAGCGGTCGCGTCGAGGTGACACGCGGCGTCGACCACGGTGGTCGCTTCGATGCCGAGGACTGATGTGGAACGGTTTGTCTAGCGCGTCCGCGGGCGTGTCACGGGTTGATGTTGGGGCGCGCCGAACCGGAGGTTCGGGGCTTGGATGCGCCTGGGCAGGCGACGGGGCCCTGGGGTCAAGGTGGAGCGCCCGCAGCGGAGCGAGGACGTATGACCTTGACGCCGGGGTGGCGGCTGCTACGCCACGGTCGGCGGGCCCGGCCGGGGTGGGGCGCGGTCGAGGACTCGGCCATGCGCCGGGCGGGGGCTGGTGGGCTGGCCGCCAGACTGATGTACGCGCGTTGGTGTCGCAGGAGAGCGTTGCGCAGCGGGGTGCCCCTGACTGATCGCGGCCGTGCCGTGGTGGGTGGCCATAGTCCTCTCGGGGATCGGTGCTGCAGCGGCGGGTGCCCGGCGCATGGCGGGGTCCTCGCTCACGCCCAGCCCGGGCGGTCGAGCGAGCTGGTGGAGGTCATGTCAGTCGGTGGTCATCTCGGCCCAGACGAACCCGGCGAGCTCGCGGGCCACGGCGGTTACGACGATCTTGCGGTTGGTCTTGCGGGCGTCCAGGCGGCGGAACTTGGTGCACAGGCGCAGCTGGGCGGCCCAGGCGCGGGCCACGACCTCGGGGGCGAGGCCCGCTTGGCGCCGCGTGATAACGGTGCCGGCGGCGGGCCGGGACTTGTAGGCCCAGGCGGCTTCGACGAATTGGGTGCGCAGGTGCCCGTTGCCGGTGTGGGTGATGCCACCGCGGCGGGTGCGGTCACCGCTGGAGTCCTCGGAGGGCACCAGCCCGGTGAAGCCCATGAACGTGCCGGCGGTAGGGAACCGCCGCCAGTCGCACACCTCGGAGGCCAGGGTGAGTCCACCGAGTTGGGTGATGCCGCGGTAGGCCGCCAGGCGGTGGACCGCGTCGGCGAACGGGGCCCGGTCGCACCAGGGCCACAGATCAGCTTCGATCGCGTCCACCGCAGCCTCGCGGGCGGTCAAGGTCGCCTGGTAGTGGGCGAGCGTCTCGGTCAGCGCCCTCTCCTCGAAACGCTGGGCCCTGATCCACACGGCGTGCTTGTGCGTCCAGTTGTCCCCACCGCGCCACACCCGGCCATGCCGCAGCAAGAACTTGCCCAGCCGGTGGCGGGCCCGGGTGCGGTCGATCACCATGTCGGCCCGCGCCCGGCACAGGTCTCGCACCGCCTCCTCGGCGACTGTGGGCACCCGCACCGAGCTGAGCTGCCCGCCTCGGAACAGCAACGCCAGCCGGCGGGCATCACGCTTGTCGGTCTTCACCCGATCTCCGGGCCGGGCCGGGATCAACGACGGGGCGATCACCTCACAGCCCACCCCCGCCGTGCGCAGCGTCCGGGCCAGCTCATAGCCCGTCGGGCCGGCCTCATAGCAGGCCCACACCCGGTCCGGCTCCTCGAAGCGGGCGACCAGGCGCCGCACCGCCTCGTCATCCGCGCTCAACTTGTCCAGCAACGGGGTGTCCGAACCAGGCTCGAGCAACCCTGTCGAGATCGAGTTCTTGTGCACGTCCATTGCCAGGACACGCACCTCAGGAGGAACATGAATCAACACGGCCGGCTCCTTCCGTATGTGGCTCGGTCCGCCTCATGGTGGGCAACCCACGCAACCAGCGGAACGGGCCGGCCGTTCCATACTCACTGATCGCCCGGCGCCGGCCGCTACGGTGTTCGCGAGCGACGCCGGGCTGGGCCGGCGACGACGGAAGCATGCCGGGGACGATGCGCGACGACACGACCGAGCCGATACCGCTCGTGGCCGACCTGCCTCGTGCGAGCGCCGGCCCGCGCACCGCCACCGGATCTCGTACCGCGACCGGACCGCGCACCGCCACCGGGATTCGCATGGCGTCCCGGCGGCGAGCGGCCGCCACGGCCGACCGGTGGCCGCTGCCGGCGGGCAGGATCGTGGCCGCAACCCCCGTCTTCGTCGACGACTCGGGTCGCCGCCGCCGGGCCGGCCGGATGGTCGGCGCGGTCGTGTGCACCGTCGTCCTCGGCTACATGATGGTGGTCGCGCTCACCTTCGCCGGCGCGCCGGGCCTGGGCGACCTGGGTCCGCCCGGCCTCGACGCCCTGGCCCGCCCGGGCGGCGACGCCGGGGCTCCGCTGGGCGCCGAGACGCGCACCCAGGCGATCCCCCCGTCTGCGGGGGCCGCCGGGACGGACGGCGTCGGCGCGGGCGGCGGCACCGTCGGCTCGCCGGCGGCCGGAACCGGCGCCAGCGCGCCGCCCGCGACCCAGGCGCCGGTCACGGCGAGCACGCTTCCCCCCGCCACGACGTCGACCACCGCGCCCCCCGGGCGGGGGGCGACGACCAGCGCACCATCGCCCAACTCGACCGTTCCCGCAGGCGGTCAGGGCGGCCCGCCGACGAGCAAGCCCGAGCACCCGTAGGACTCGAGCGGACAGGTCACGCCGGCGCGTGTCACCGTGCTGCGTTGCCGGTCGGCCGAGCTGTCGAGCCGGTGCTCCCGCCCCAAATCCCCACGCGTAGGCCGTGGCGAGCGCCCTATCTGCTCGGCCTCTCAGCCGTCCCGCACCGGCGGCCGCCGTGGCGACCCGCGGCTGCCGTGCAGCGCGGGCGCAGGGGCGGCGCGGCTGCGGCGCCGGGTTGCCGGGGCGGAACCGGGCCGGCGCCGGCGGGTCCTGCCGTCGCGGGCGGGCGGCGGGCCCCCGACCGGCGGCCAGCGCGCACCCGTAGGCACGCGGGCGGCGTTTACGGACCGTGCCCGCGCATGCCCGTCCCTCCCCGGCCGGCCGACCGGCCACCCGGTGGTTCGTGCTCGCCGTGCTGGTCCTCGGGCTGGCCTCGTCGATGGCCGTCGACCGCATGCTGTCGGCGACGCCCGGCGACCGGTCGCCGGGCCCGTCGATCCTCGCCGGCCTCGACGGCGTCGGCCCGCTCGTCGACCTCAGCGGTGACCAGCTCCGCTCGGCCCGCGGTGACGGCGCGACGGTGGCGCTCGCCCTGATCGACACGGGCGACGCGGCGTCATGGGACGCGGCCGCGGCGGTGCTCGACCGCCACGGCGCCCACGCCACGTGGTTCGTCCGTGGCCGCACGGCGCTCGACCGGCGGCAGGCGGTGGCAGAGGTGCAATCGGCCGGTGGCGAGCTGGGGGTCACCGGGTTCTCGGGTCGCGACCTCGCCGGGCTGGCCGGTTGGCGCCTGCGGGCCGAGCTGTCGGCGACCCAGGCCGTTCTCGCCGCCCGCCAGCGCGTCACGGTCCCGCTGCTCGCGCTGCCCGGCGCCGCCACGCGCGACACCTTCGACGTCGCGGCGTTCCGGGCCGCGCGTGCGGCCGGGCACGAGGGCTACGCCGTGGTCGTCGGCGTGGCGCCGGAGGAGGCGGCGGCCGGGGACGTCGCCGTGGTGCCGCTCGACGCCCGCGGGCCGGCGCGCCTCGAGGCGCTGCTGTCGCGGGCCGCGGCGGCCGGTGCGCAGGTCTCCACCGTGTCGGCGGCGGCCGGCATGGTCGGCGAGGACGTCAACCGGCCGGTCGGCGCGTGGGTGCAGACCAACGCCGTGGCCGTGGTGGGGGCGCTCACGGTCGCCCACGCGGTGTCGGTGGCCGTGAGGTTCCTGTTCGTGCCGCTGACGCTGCTGCTCGGGCTGCGGGCGGTGCTGGGGATGGCGCTGGCGCTGGCCCACGCCCGGCGGGCGCGGCGGCGCAACCCGCGGCGCCGCCGGTGGACCGGCCCGGTGACCGTGGTGGTGCCCGCCTACAACGAGTCGGCCGGCATCGAGGCGACGCTGCGCTCGCTGGTGGCCTCGCGCTGGCGCCACCGCCTGATCGTGATCGTGGTGGACGACGGCTCCACCGACGGGACCGCGGACATCGCCGAGCGCCTCGCCCTGCCGGGCGTGTACGTGGTGCGCCAGCCCAACCAGGGCAAGCCGGCCGCGCTCAACACCGGGCTGGCCCTGGCCCGCACCGAGGTCGTGGTGCTGGTCGACGCCGACACGGTGTTCGAGCCCGGCACCGTCGCCGCGCTGGTGGCGCCCTTCGGCGACCCGCGGGTCGGCGGCGTCAGCGGCAACGCCAAGGTGGTCAACCGCCGCTCGCTGCTGGGCCGGTGGCAGCACATCGAATACGTCATCGGGTTCAACCTCGACCGCCGGATGCTGGCGATGTTCCACGCCATCCCGACCGTGCCCGGCGCGGCGGGTGCCTTCCGCCGCCAGGCGTTGCAGGACGTCGGCGGGGTCAGCGACGACACGCTGGCGGAGGACACCGACCTCACGATCGCGGTGCAGCGGGCCGGCTGGCGGGTCGTCTACGAGGATCGGGCGGTGGCGTGGACCGAGGCCCCGGCGTCGGTCGGCGACCTGTGGCGCCAGCGCTACCGGTGGTGCTACGGCACGCTCCAGGCGGCCTGGAAGCACCGCCGGGCCGTGATCGAGAGGCGGGGCGTCGGGCTGGTCGGCCTGCCCTACGCGGTCCTGTTCCAGGTCGGGCTGGCGGCGATGGCACCGTTGGTGGACGTGGTGGCGTTGACCGGGCTGGTGACGGGCGGGGCCCGGGCCATCGTGGTCGCCTGGCTGGCGTTCTCGGCGCTGCAGGTGCTGCTCGGCGTGGTCGCGTTCCGGCTCGACCGCGAGCGCCTCGGGCCGCTGTGGGCCGTGCCCTTCCAGCAGTTCTTCTACCGCCAGCTCATGTACCTGGTCGTGCTCCATTCGGTCGCGGCGGCGATGGCCGGCACCCGGCTCCGCTGGCACAAGCTGCGCCGCCTGGGGGAGGGGTCGCCGGCACCGTCGACCCTGCCGCCGTCGTACCGGTCGACCGCGGAGCTGTCGCCCTGGGCCGCCCACCCGGCGCAGCATCGGAGCGGGTAGGCGGGCGGCTGACCGGTACCGGCTGGCGCCACTTGTCTTTGACTTGTATTGTTACAAGCAGCGGACAAGGAGCGCACGCATGGCAGCGAGGATCAGGGACGCCGCGCAGGGGTTCGACCACAACGCCACCGCCTACGAAGCGGCCCGGCCCTCGTACCCGGCCGAGGCGGTCGCCCACATCGTGGGGCACGGGCGCATCGCGCCGGGCACCCGGGTGCTCGATCTGGCGGCCGGCACCGGCAAGCTCACACGCCTGCTCGTGCCCACCGGCGCCGATGTCGTGGCCGTGGAGCCGGTGGCGGGCATGCGTGACCGGCTCGCGGCCCTCCTGCCCGGCGTCGAGGTGCTCGACGGGACCGCCGAGGCGCTGCCGCTGGCCCCCGGGTCGGTCGACGCGGTGACCGTGGCCCAGGCGTTCCACTGGTTCGACGCGCCGGTGGCGCTGGGGGAGGTGCACCGGGTGCTGCGGCCCGGCGGCCACCTGTTCCTGGTGTGGAACACCCGCGACCGCAGCCACGACTGGGTGCGGCAGTTCGGCGACATGCTCGTCGACGGCCCCGACGCCGAGCGGCCCTACGACAGCTACTACGAGGTCGACTACGCCGCGGTGGTGGCCGAGGCGGGCGGCTTCACCCCGGTGGAGCTGTGGGCCCATGCCTGGGAGCAGCCGAGCGATACCGACCTACTGGTGGCCCGGGCCGAGTCGGTCAGCGTGGTCGGCGCACTGCCGCCGGACCAGAGGGCGGTGGTGCTCGACCGCATCCGCACCCTGGCTCGCACCCATCCCGAGCTGGCCGGTCGCGACCGGTTCCCGTTCCCGTACACGACCCGGGTGTACCGCTGCCGAGCGGCGTGACCTCGCCGGGTGACCCCTCGCTCGGCGACGGCGATCGCCGCCGGCTCCACGCCTCGGCCCGCATCCGGTCGGGACCCGGCTCCACGCCTCGGCCCGCATCCGGTCGGGACCCGGCTCCACGCCTCGGCCCGCATCCGGTCGGGACCCGGCGCCACGCCTCGGCCCGCATCCGGTCGGGACCCGGCTGCGCGCCTCGGCCCGCATCCG